>JAYVLW010000238.1:0-17468 GCA_043759315.1 Myxococcales bacterium | reverse complement strand
CAGCGAGACATCTGTCTCGGTGCCGCTGCCCACGTCGATCAACGTGCGCGCGGTCCACGCGAGGTTTCCGTGGGACAGCATCACGCCCTTCGGCGGGCCGGTGGTGCCGGACGTGTAGATCAAGGTCGCGAGGTCGGCCTGCTGGATCGCATCGATCCGCTGATCGAGCTGCTGATCCGGCGTGCCCTCGGCCTTCGCGAGAAAGTCGTCCCAGGTCAGCACGTCATCGCCGGTCGCCGTGGCGCCGCGCATCATCACGATCCACTTGCACCGCGGCATCTCGGAGCGCTTCGCCTTGATCTTCGCGAGCTGCGCGGCGTCCTCCACGAGCACCACGAGCGCTTCGGAGTGATGGACGATGTACTGGACCTCCTCGGCCGAGCACGTCGTGTAGATACCGGCGGCCGCGCCGCCCGCCATCATCGCGGCGTGATCGAGGATCACCCACTCGGGGCGATTGAAGCCGAGGATCGCGACCTTCGCGCCGCGCTGGAAGCCCAGCGTCATCAAGGCACGCGCCGCGGCGCGCACCTGGTCGGCGTACCCGCGCCACGTCGTCGGTTGCCAGCGCCCGTTCACCTTCGCCTGGTAGGCGACGTGCGACGGACGCTCGATCGCCTGACGAAGCAGGCGGCCAGGGATGTGCTCTCGACTCGGCTCGCGGGGCGTCATGCGCTAGTTCTTCGCCTTGCTGCCGGCGAAGTAGGTCGTCGAGCGCTTCTTGCCCTTGGCCTTCAGCGAGCCGTCCGCGATCAGCTTGCGGATCGGCAGCGCCAGGTCCTTGGTGGTGGTCCCGAGCTGCTTGTTGATCTGCTCGATGCGCAGACCGGGGTTCTTCGCGACGAACGCGAGGAAGTCGTCCTGCATTTTCTCGAGCTCGTTCGCCGTCCGCTTCGCGCCACGCCCACGTCCCCGCCCCAACCTCGCCACCGCGCCACCCCTCGTGCCGCTGCGCGACAGCGCTTGCTCCAGACCCTCGACGGCGGCCTTGCGCGCCAGCTCGGTGAGCTGGTGCACGAAGCCATCGACGAGACGCTGGATATCAGATTGGAGATTGGCCATTTCGATTCATCCTCGCTTTGCTGGAATGGGAATTACGCGAGCGGAATGGAGCACACAACGGCTGCTCGTACAATTGCAAGCCTCACGAACGTGGAGCGCGCAAGCCTGCGCGGGTCACTGCCCGGCGTAGGCTGCGACGACGTCTGCGAGGGTGATGTAAACGACCGGACCCTGGTGACTGCTCGCCAGCCGCTGGTCGGCGTACTTGAGGAAGCCGTCGACGCGGCGATAGAACGACTCGGGGAACTGGACCGAAGGGTGAAAGCCCATCATCAAGGTCTTCGGCGCCATTAGCGTCTGACCGTTCCAGTTGGAGTCGAAGATTCCGTTCATCTCGGGCAGCATGACGTAGTCGATCATCACCCCGTTGTCCGGAACCTCGAGGATCGGCATCGTCGGCGCGGTGGCCGACAGCACGTTCGTCGAGCTCGGGTAGTACGGCTGGCTGGTGTCGTTGATCGGCGCCCAGTTCTCCATGTTCCAGCGGTACAGCTCGTAGCCACTCCATTCCTCGATGCGCGCCCAGTTCAGCGCGCTCGTGTCCGCGGTGAAGCCCTTGTCGGCGAGCGCCTGCACGGTCTCGAGCGTGGCAGTCCAGCCGCCGGCGCGGAACGTCTTCGGGCGGCCGAGCCCGTGCTGCTCGAACAGCGCGGACGCATGATCGAGGAGAATGCCCATGTTCGCCCGGCCGTAAGCGCCGAGCTTGACCGTGTAGCCCGTGTCGTCGCCGGCGGGCTTCGTGGTCGATTGATCGGTGATGCACGTCAGCCCGGCGCTCGTCACGAAGTTGCAGTACGGGTGAATGTGCAGCCCGATCTCGTCGTGGAACGTGTCGCGGTTGTCGAGGAGCCAGGTGGCGAGCTGCTGCTGTCGCGCCGGGGTAACGACCGGATCGGTGAACGTGTAGGGCCCGACGAAGTGCGTGATTCGCAACTCCGGATGGGTCATGTGCATCGCGTCTTGATAGGTATTCACCTTGTCCCCCGGATCGGAGAAGTCCCAATCCGTGGTCACGAGCACGTAGTACGGCGCACTGCGATGGAGCGGCAGCTTCGCGAACGCTGTCGTCTTGCCGTTCGCCGCGAGGAGGATGTCGTGGTCGCCGAGCGGCAGATCGGTGACGGTGATCTGCGTGCCCAGCTTGCCGTCGCCGACGTCCTCGAGCCGCACCACCGGGAGGTCGCCGACCCACAGGTCGATGAAGTCGGTGCCATCCGGAGGATCGACGATCACCGTCATCAGATCGTCGGTGACCGGCGTGGCCGCGTTCGCGACGATCCACCATGGCTGCGCGCCGATGATCGTGTAGGCCGGATCGTTGTCGACGGGGGCGGTGGGCGGCGTCGAGCTCGGATCCGGAAACCCGCACGCCGAAACCAAGACACTCGTCACGAACACGATCGTTCTGGCCCGCATTGCCGCGGACCCTAACACGCCGGCTTTCCGACCAACCATGCTAGTTTCCCGTCGTAAATGCGGCGCTTTTCCGTGGTGATCGGACTCCTCGTCTCGGCGTGCGGCGGTGTGACCGCGGAAGCGCCGCTGACGCTCAAGCTCGGCGTCGATCGAGCTCACACGACCTCCGGCCTCAAGGCGCACAAGTTCTGCCACAAGGAAGACGGCGGACCGCAGCCGAACCCCGCGACCTATCCGCGGTGCGGGCGCACGGGGGCCGAATGGGGGGAGTCGTGGGTCAGTGCTCGGTTCGACAAGGACGTCCTGATCGAGCTCAAGCGGTACGAGCGCTTCAGTGACGACAGCCGCGCCGTCGAACGGTGGAACCAGCTGGTCGGAGACCGGCTGAAGCTCCACCCGGATGCGCCCGACGCGATCGCGGAGCTGCAGACCAGGGGCCTCGAACCCGGTACCCGGAGCATGAAGGCCTGGCGGCTCGACGCGACCACCGTGGTCGGCGTCTATCTTCTCACGCCGACCGCCCCCGAAAACGCGAGCATCCTCGAGTCGATCATCAGCCTACCGAAGCAGGCGACCGACATCGAGGTGGTGCACTAGCCGCAGCGTTCAGCGCGGGCCGGCGTCGACGAGCTTCGTCGCCGAGAGGGCATTGAGACCCGTCAGCGTCGTGCCGGCCTTCGCGACCGGAGCCGCGCCGTCGAACCAGCTTCCCGTGAGGTCTCCCGACACACCGGAGCCAGCCGTGACGTCGACGTCGATCCCGTTGCCGTACCAGTTGTTGTTCGTGAAGATCGCGCCGGTGCCCGCGTAGAACATCAGGCCGTACGGGGTGGTGCCGATGTTCGAGCGCGTCACGCGGATGGTGTTGCCAGTGCCGCCGAAGTGCATGTCGCAGTGGGTGGTGTCACCGGTCGCGTTCTGGGCGAGGCCGATCATCGAGTACGAGACGTCGACGGTGCCGCCGTTCATCACGAGGAAGTCGCCGCTAGCCTTTGCCATCGACGAATCGACGATGGTCGCCTTGCCGCCGCTGGTCGAGATGCCACCACCCGTCTGGGTGACGAACGCATACTTGATCTCGCCGCCGGTCGGGATCGACAGGCCGCTCCAGAAGCCGCCGGCCGCCTCGGGACCGATGGTCACGGGGCTCGCCTTGGTACCCTGGGCGTCGATGATGCCGCCGACCGTGATCGAGACGCCCGCCTTCACGGAGACCGTCGCTCCCGCGGCAATGGTCAGCGTGATGCCGGGGTCGACCGTGGTCGCCGCGGTCACGCTGATCGGGCCCGTCCACGTGGTGTTCGCGGTGATGTGTCCCGCTGCGCCTGACCCCGAGCCCGAGCCCGAGCCGCTGCCGCTGCCATCATCACCCATGGGGTCGGTTCCGCTATCGGACCCGACGACGCACGCCACGAGCGGCAAGGACAGGGCTACGACTAGGAGCTTGTTCATGACAGGAGTGTAAAGCAACGCATGTGCCCAACCCGCGCGGCGGAGGCTGCGCGTGACGTGCAAGATCATTGGGTTCCCCAGGATGTAGGGAAACCACGCCCTTCCAGGATCGGGGGCTGCTCCCCCAGGGGGCCGGAGGATCGAGTCCTCACTGCGCGGGAAACAGGAACCGCAGGAATCGCCAGGTCCGTGCCTTCCACGCCAGCTCGTCGTGCGTCGCCCCGGGCTGGAAGTAGTAGCAGAGCGCGTTGACGCCCGGCGTGCAGCTCGGCGAATCGGAGCGCTGCCAGCCCAGGCCGAGCATGCGATCCCGGACCTCGACGGAGTCCGCGGCGCCGTCGCTGTTCTGCGCGACGTTGCCGCCGTGATCGATGTAGATCGCGAGCGGCTGCTTGCCGAATGTCGGGATCCGATCCCGGAGCGCGGTTCCGTTCTCCTGTCCCGGCCAGAACGCTCCGGACAGCGCCGCGGCGGCGCCGAAGGTCTGCGGATATGTCAGGGCGAGATGCATCGCGACGAGACCGCCGAGGGAGCTACCCGCGACGGCGACCTTGCCGTGATCCCAGCGCACCTGCGCGAGCGCTTGCGGCTGCAGCTCCAGCACCTGAAAGCGCATGAACGCGGCGAGCTTCGTGGGCGACAGCCCGTACTCGTCGTTGCGCGCGCTGGTGCTCGCGGCGCCGATCACGACGATCGGAGCCACGCGGCCCGCCGCGATCTCGGCGTCGAGCGCCACGTTGGTCTCCCAGCCGGTGTGGCCGAAGCAGCAATCGTGATCGTCCCAGATGTTCTGCCCGTCGTGCATGAACATCACGGGGTAGGTCTTCGCGCCGTTCGCGGGTGCCGTATAGCCCGGCGGATAGTACGCGGTGACGGCCCGGCAGTTGCCGAGCTCCGTCGAGCACGCCTGCGCGAGCTTCACGATGTGTCCGCGTCCCGAGTCGGGAGTGTTGAGGATGCTGTTCATCCCGTCGGGGTTGCCGGCGAAGTCGTCGTACGCGAACGCGGGATCGTGCGGATCGAGCGTCCACGACTGACCATCGAACAGCTTGTACGGCCAGTAGCCGCGCGCGACCGGGCCGACCGCGGCGAATAGATCCGTTCCGCACACCGCGGCCGAGGTCAGCGCGGTCTGGGACCAGCCATTGAACTCACCCGCCACGTGCGTGACGGCGTCGGTGCGGAACAGCGCGCGGTCTGCGGCCCACAGCGGTCCCAGGTCCTTGCGCTCGTCGAGCTCGGCGCGGAGTGTCGCGACGACCACGGGATCGCAGCCCTGCGCCTGGTCGTAGAGCGCGAGGATGCACGGCGCTCCCGCGAGGCCGGCGGGGCAGCCGGTGTCCGCGTCGGCTCCAGGAGGACCGTCGGGGCTCGAACCCGCGTCGGGCTGGGTGTTGGGCGTGGGCATGCCGCAGGCGGCGAGGGTGACCACGAGAGGGAGGAGGGTCTTCATGTTGTGGATCGCAACGCGGATCGACGGAAGTACGTGATGCCGCATGCGCGCGCGCGTCAGGAGCAAGCGATGTGCCGCCGGTCAGCGATACGGGCCGTCATTCGACGGATTGACCCACGCGAAACCACTCACCTTCTCCCATGGCACATCTCGCGGCGAGGCGACGTAGGTCTCGTGATAGCCGCACTCGGTGCACACGTACGCCTCGAGCCTGCCGAGCATGGGCTTGGTGCGGCCGTACCGCCAGGTGCCGGTCTCGACCGAGTCGATGCTGATGCCCAGGGTGCGCATGGCGACGGTGGAAGCGGCGCCGACCGCGGGCAGCGACGGGTCGAGCGCCGGATGATCGGGACGTGCGATCACGTCGTCCGCGTCCGGCTGCTCCGGAATGTGGCCGATCCGCACGCTGCCGCACTTCGGGCATTGCTTCGTTCGCTTCATCGGACTCCACGATACCGTCGCACTGCGCGCGGTGGTGGTCGTGTTATGCCGAGTTGTGACCGACGACGACAAGGAGCACGCGATCGCCGCATTGCTCGCGCCATCGCGCAAGCGCACGGCGTCTCCGCGATGGTTGTGGGCGGCCGCACTCCTGATCGGCGTCGGCTGTGCGATTGCCTTCGTCGTGGTGATGGTTCGTGGAGGCGAGCCGACGTCGAGCGGACCTACGCCGAGCACGGCGACCGGCAGCGGGTTTCCGGCCGGGCTCGCGGTCGGCGTCGGCATCGGGATCGCGATCGGCTGGTTCGCGGCGCGGCGCGCTCAGTCGTCCGCCGACGCGGCCGAGGGCCACTCGTCGCGCAGCAAGCCGTAGAGCACCACGTCGAGGAGCTTCTTGCCCTTCTTGATGTGCTGCCGCTTCGCGCCTTCGCGGGTCATCCCGAGCTTGTCGAGGACGTGCTCCGAGGCCGTGTTGCCGGAGAGCACCTGCGCATAGATGCGGGCGAGGCCGAGCTCGCGGAACCCGAAGTCGACGATCGCGCGGCACGCCTCGGTCGCGAAGCCGAAGTTCCATGCGTTCGCGGACAGCCAGTAGCCGAGCTCGGCGCGGCGATCGCGTGCGAACACGCGGAGGCTGACGGTCCCGAGGAGCTGGCGGGTCTGCGTGCGCCTGGTGATCGCGAGCGTGGCACCGCGACCATCCTCCCACCACGCGATGCGCGCCGTCACCCACCGCCGTGCGAGCGCGACAGGGTAGGGCGAGGGAACCTGGATCAGGTACTTCGCGACGCGCTTGTCACCGGCGCCCTCGGCGACCGCGCCGGCATCATCGAGCCGGAGCTCGCGCAGCGACAGGCGCTCGGTCGCGAGTGTCGGTGCGCCGCGCGTTACCGCGGAGGACGCGTGCCGTTGTAGTCCTGATAGCTCAGACACCCGTGGACCTGCGTGCAGTCGGAGTTGCCGTTGTCGGCGGCGCGGTAGTCGATGCGGCCGACCAGCGCGTCGCCGTTCAGTGTACCGCTGATCTCGGAGTTGAAGGTGTACGTGCAGTTGCCCGAGGTGTTGGGCTTGGTGCCGATCGACTCGACGCTGAACCCATCGCCATCGACGTTGCCGCTGTACACGTTGCCACCGACGCCGAGGAGCGCGGTCAGCGCGACACCACCGAGGCCTTCGACGGTCAGGGTGAGCTTCGAGCCGCTCTGCGTGATCACCACGCTGACCCCGCTCGACATGCTGCCTGGTGTGAAGTTACCGAGGTTGCAGCCGTTGTCGCGATTCGTCAGCGCGACGGTGTAGTTGCCAGCGACGTCGGCGTCGCTCGTACAGGCGCCGAGTGCGACGGCAAACCCCAGGAGGATCGAGCCCTTCATGGCGCGAGGATAGCCTATGGTCGGGGGCGTCCTCCAAAAGATGCCCGCGGTGCCACGACATGCCTACACTCTCGCCCTAGCCGCGTTCGTGGCGGGGATCGCCGTGCAGGACGTTCACACCCATCGCCTCGACAACGGCCTGACGCTCCACATCGCCCCAGGTCATCTGGCGCCGGTGGTCGCGGTTCAGGCCTGGGTCGGGGTCGGCTCGGCCGACGAGACCCCGCCGCTGGCGGGTGTCGCCCACGTGGTCGAGCACATGCTGTTCAAGGGGAGCTCCGGCTACGGCCTGGGCGAGCTGACCCGTGCCATCGAGCGCGGCGGCGGCGAGATCAACGCCTGGACCGCGTTCGACCACACCGTCTATCACGCGGTCCTCGGCCGCGATCATACCGACGCAGCGATCGACGCCATCGGCGATGCCCTGCTCGCCCCGCGCGTCGACCCGGAGGAGCTCGCCCGCGAGCGCGAGGTCATTCTCGAGGAGATCCGTCAGGGCACCGACGACCCGGCCCGGTCGGTGGCGCAGAGCCTGTTCGCGACCGCGTTCGCCGCGCACCCGTATCGGCGTCCCGTGATCGGAACGGCGGAGAGCGTGCGGCGCCTCGGCGAGCGCGAGCTCGTCGAGTTCTTCCGCAGCTACTACGTCGCCGATAACCTGACGCTCGTCGTCGCTGGCGATGTCGATCCGCACCGCGTGAAGACCCTCGTCGAGCGCCGGTTCCGCGCGATGCCGACCGGGCGCCCGGCGCGCTGCGTGGCCGCGGAGCCAGCGCAGACCGCACCACGCGCGAGCTGCCAGCTCCGCGATGTCAGCGAGGCATACCTGTCCGTCGGCTTCCACGTGCCCGCCGCGCGCCATCCGGATCTGGCCGCGCTCGACGTGGCGGCGATCCTCCTCGGCCAGAACGAGTCGGCCCGGCTGCCGCGCCTGCTGCGCGACCGCGATCAGCTCGCGACCAGCGCT
This sequence comes from Myxococcales bacterium, assembly GCA_043759315.1. Taxonomy (GTDB): domain Bacteria; phylum Myxococcota_A; class Polyangia; order Haliangiales; family Haliangiaceae; genus JABFXX01. Next base: position 9,304 of record JAYVLW010000238.1, on the reverse strand, counting down.
TACGCGAACGTTCATGCGTTGCGCGATCCGGGCCTGCTGGTGCTCTCCGCCACCGCGAAGAGCGGTGACGCGAACGCCGTGATCGGGGCGCTCGTCGATCGCAGCCTCGAGCTCTCCGCCGAGGTCTCGACCGAGGAGCTCGACAAGGCGCGCATCGCGGCGGAGACGGCATTCGTGCGGCAGCTCGAGACGGCGCAAGGCCGTGCGCGCTCGCTCGGCTGGCACGCGACGGTCGCCGGCGATCCGCAGTTCGGGCACGTCTACCTCGATCGGATCCGCGCCGTGCGCCGGCACGACGTCGCGAACGTGATGCGGCGATACCTGGTGCCGGGCAACGCGAGCGTCGCCGCGATCTTGCCGCGGCCGCGCACGAAGGCGCGCGCGGCCACCGCTCCGCGCACGTTCGCGCGCCAGGCCGAGCAGCGCGTGCGGAGGTCCCTGCAGGCGGTGCCGGCGGCGACCGTCCCCGTCGAGAAGCGAGTCGCGCTGCCGAACGGCATGGTGCTCCTGGTGCGCCGGGACGCCTCCGTGCCCGTCGTCGCGATGCGCGCGGTGTGGAAGGGCGGCCAGCGCGTCGAGGACGCGAAGACCGCCGGCGCCACCACGCTCCTCGCACGCATGGTCACCCGGGGCTGCGGGCCCTTCGACGCGAGCCAGGTGGCCGACCGGATCGATCGACTTGGAGGCTCGCTCGGCGGCGTCGCGGGCCGCAATAGCTATGGTGTGGCGGCCGAATGGCTCGCCCGGACCTGGAAGCCCGGGCTCGAGCTGCTCGCCGACTGCATCCTCGATCTGCGCCTCCCGCAGGGCGAGCTCGTTCGCGAGCGGCGCCTGCTGCTCGACGATCAGGTGGGCCAGGCCGATAGCCCCAGCCAGGTCGCGTTCCGCGTGTTCAGCGAGGCGCTCTACCGGGAGCACCCGTACGCGCGCGATTCGCTCGGCACGCCAGCGTCGGTCGCGGGCCTGTCGCGCACGCAGCTCGCGGCGTTCTATGCGGAGCGTTATCCGATCTCCGGGCTGACCCTCGCGATCGTCGGCGACGTCGAGATCGACGAGGTGATCGCGGCCGTCAAGGCGCGGTTCAGCGGCGCCGCGAAGGCCGCGCCGAAGCTGCCGGCGGTGGCACAACCCGTCGTCGATGGACGCAGCGCGGCCGACCGTGAGGTCTATCGCTACCTCGAGCGCCAGCAGGCGCACCTCGTGATCGGCTTCCCGGGCGCCACCGTCGACGCGAAGGATCGGTTCGCCCTCGAGGTCTTGATCGCGATCCTCGGCGGTCAGAGCGGTCGGTTGTTCGCGGAGCTGCGCGAGAAGCAGGCGCTCGCCTATCGCGTGTCCGCGCACTCCGTCGAAGGGGTCGACCCCGGCTTCGTCGCCGTCTACCTGTCGTGCTCGCCGCCGAAGCTCCCCGCGGCGATCGCGGCCGTGCGCGGCGAGCTCGAGCGCGTGCGGACCGGCGGCGTGACCACGGACGAGGTCGAGCGCGCGCGAAGCTACCTGATCGGTAGCCACCAGATCGCGATGCAGCGCCGCGCCGCGGTCGCGAACGCGATGGCCTATCACGAGGCCTACGGGCTCGGCTGGCAGAGCTGGGCCGGCTACGACGACGCCATCCGGGCGGTGAGCCCGGCCGAGATCGCCGCGGCCGCCGCGACGTACCTGCGCGCCGATCGTGCCATCACCGCCACCGTGCAACCGCCGTCGCCGAGCCCCGCCGCGAAGCGTCGCTCGAAGCTGCCCGAGCAGACCAAGCCCGCGACCCCGAAGCCGAAGAGCCCCGGGCGCGTGCGTCCACGCGGCAACGTATGACCCGGAGGTCGTCGACGAAGGCGCCGCCGATGGCACGGCCAGCCCTGCGCCCGGCGGCCGGTTCGACGGGGCACGGCGACCTGGCGGCGAGCCTCGTGCTGATCTTCCCGCTGCTCCTCGCGTACGAGATCGGCGTGCTGTTCGCCGGGCACGTCAACGGCGCCGACGTCGTGACGCGCTCGCTCTACGGCGCGGTCGGTAGCCGCGGCGGCTACCTCCTGATCCACGCGGTGTTCGCGCTCGCGTTCTTGGTGTGGGTGCGCCGCGATCGGCGGTGGACCACGCTCTCGATCGAGATCGCCGCCCCGGTCCTCCTCGAGGCGGCGGTCTACGCGCTGACGCTCGGCGCGGTGGGCGCGCTGATCGTCGAGCGGCTGCTCGGCCTCGGGATCACTGGCTCCGAGATCGTCTCCGCGCTCGGGGCCGGGGTGCACGAGGAGCTGGTGTTCCGGCTCGTCCTGATGGCCGGGCTGGTCGCGCTGCTCGCACGCAGCTCGCTCGATCGGCGCGTGGCGATCGCCTTCGCGCTCGTTGGCTCCGCCGTGCTGTTCGCGGCGGCGCACCACCTGGGCAGCCACGGCGAGCCCTACACGGCCCACGCGTTCGCCTACCGCTGCGTGGCGGGCGTCGTGTTCGGCCTCGTGTTCTGGTTCCGCTCGCTCGCGCACGCGGTGTATGCGCACGCGCTCTACGATCTGGTGGTCGCGCTCAACTAGAACGGCTACTCGAGACCGAGGCTGCCCTTGCCGTCGATGTCCATGCTCCCGACGATCAGCTCGAACTTCGCGCGCTTGATCTGATCGGAGTTCGCCGTCGAGGGCATCATCTTGAAGTCGTACAGGCCCACCCACCCGAGCTGGATGGTGAACAGCTCGGCTCCATCGGGGCCTGTGAAGCTCAGCGAGCCGTGCTTCTGGACCGAGGGGTCACTGGCGCCCTTGTCGATCGATTCCTCGCGCCACTTGTGGATCGCGTCGCAGTAGCCCATCGCGAGGGTGCCGGTGAGGTGCGGGAACTCGATCTTCGTCGGGACGAGCTCGGGCAGCGTCTCTCCGCCGGTGTACAGCTTCTTGACGCCCTGCTTGATCGTGAACGAGTCGATCTTGTTCGTGTACCGGAACTCGGGGATGCCATCGATCTGGAAATCGAAGTGCCGGGCGGTCCACAGCTTCTGCAGCTGGCCGAGGTTCGAGCCAATCCGAACCGTGCTCCCCTTGATCTTCGTCGTCACCACGCGCTCGGGCTGGATCTTCACCTTGAGGTAGGCCGCCTCCTTCGACGCACCGTCGAGCGTCGGGAACGTGGTCTCGGTGATCAGCGCCTCGAAGAACTGGTGCTCGAACGTCTTGAAGAGATCGAAGTTCGCGTGGGTGATCTGGCCCTGGTGTCGTTGTGGATCCTTGCGCCACGACGCCTGGATCCACTTCAAGACGTCGTTGGCGCCGGCAAGGCCGAACTCGACCGCGATCGGCGTGATCTCGGAGACCGACGTATGCTTGATGCGGAAGTTCTCGTGGCCCATGGGCTCCTCGATCACCGCCCGCTTCGCGAAGCCGCCGTCGTCGACCGACTTCAAGTACGCGGTCGAGACCTGACCATCGATGGTCAACTCGAAGTGGCCGGCGCTGGATGGAGAATTGCCTAGTGTCATGGGCGAGCCTTTAGCTTATCGCGGATCCTGTTACGCTCGCTGGCGCCTGGATCCCCCCGACACGGGCAAACAGTCCCAGGCAGATCGTGTGCTGACCTACAACAGCACACAGCCAAGCAGTCGAGATCACGTGCGGGTGGTGATCGGGCACGAGCCTTGTAGAATAGGTGGTCATGAGGGTGCAGGTCCGTTTCCTCGTCCTGCTGCTCGGCCTCGCGGCCTGGCCGTCCATCGGTCACGCCGAGAAGGTGAGGACCAACGCGAGCGCGAAGGTCTACAACCGTGCCGGCGAGCAGGGAAAGGTCGTCGTCAAGGTCAAGGAAGGTCAGCAGATGACGGTCCTTGCGAAGGAGGGCCGCTGGCTCAAGGTCCGGGTCTCCGGCCGTACGGGGTACATCCCGCGCAGCAAGGTCGACATGCCCGAGGGCGACGACGAGATCACCCGCAACACGCGGCGGCGCCCGTTCGTCGATGGTCGAGGGACAAAGCGGGGGTTCGGCGGCGAGGCCGGTCCCGATGACCGGATCGGCGCGGACGCCACCGGTGACAACGAGCCGTCGGGCGACGAGGGCGGTGACGAGGGCGATGGCGGCGATGAGGGGGACGACACCACCAAGAAGCCGCCCAAAGGGAAGAAGCCGCCCAAGGGGGGGAAGAAGCCACCCAAGGGTGGAGACGACAGCGGGGATGACGAGGACCCGGTCGCGGACAAGGGTGGCAAGGGTGGCAAGGGCGGCGGCGACGACGAGCCGGCCGACGACGAGCCGACCGACGACTCCGAGCCGACCGACGATCGCGTGAAGGCGACCGTCGCCGCGAAGACCGTCGCGTACGCCGAGCCATCGAAGGACTCCGACGAAGCGTTCAAGGCCAAGCCGAGCGACACCTTGTTCGTGGAGAGCACGAAGGGTAAGTGGACCGAGGTCTCCGTCGAGGACGGCGACATCGGCTGGATCCAGACGTCGAAGCTCGAGATCGAGGGGCGCGACGACGGCGGTGACGAGGGCGGTGGACCGCGCGGTCGGATGATCGACGTCCGTGCGCGCCTGGGCTTCACGCTCGTCAGTCAGTCGCTCAGCTCTGCAGGCGGGGGCACCACGAAGTGGCCCGACAAGTACACGGTCGGCAGCTCGTCGGTCGCCGTCATGCTCTCGGGCGGCGTGCTGTTCCCGTTCAAGAAGCAGTATCTCCTCGGCGGCGAGATGACCTACGACATCTCGAAGGCGATCCCCGGCATCGCGTTCGATCCGGACGGCGGCGGAGCGAACGGCGGCCCGATGCCGTCGCAGACCACCGGCTTCACGATCCACAACGTCAACGCGCGCGGCGTGTTCGGCTACCCGTTCAAGGGCAGCAAGCGCGGCACCGTTCTGTTCGGACGCCTCGGCTACCACTACGAGTCGTTCCAGGTCGACAACGTGTCGAACCTGACGAAGAACAACGCGAAGCTGCCGTCGGAGAACATCAAGGGCCCGATGCTGGGCGTCGCGTTCGCGGTGCCACTGCTGACCCAGAAGCTCGGCCTGCGGGTCAGTCTCGATGCCATCCTCGTCGGCGGTAGCGTCAGCCAGACCAAGAACCTCGAAGACGGTGCGAACCCGTCGGTCACGAAGTTCACGCTCGGCGCAGGCGTCACTTATCGGTGGAAGCCGGGGATCGATCTCTCGGGCGGCTATGACCTCAACTACGCGAGCTTGTCCTTCGGCGCGCCGATCGCCACCTCGATGCGGGGCCACACGGGGACCAGCGTCTCGCGCAAGGACACCAACCACACTGTTGCCGTCGGCATCGCCAAGGCATTCTAGGCGCGTGATCGAAGACCTGCCGGGGCGCTACGAGGAATACCTCGCGCGCTGTACATCCAAGCTCGGTGGCCTCGCCGCGGGTGCGTTCGTGAAGTACAGCGGCAGGCTGATCAAGAAGCTCACCTTCGAGGAGTTCACGCCAGCGTACCTCGAGTACACGGAGCTCCTCGAGCGCTACACCGAGAGCCTCGATCGCGGCGACACGATCAACGACCTCATGCTCCGGATGGTGCGAGAGAAGGCCGCCGGCCTCGTTCTCGACCCACCGGTCTGAGCCGCCTACTGGCGCGGGGTGCCGAGCTTGTCGAGATCGATCTGCGACAGCGCCAGGCGGATCAGCTGTGACTTGTTCGCCTTGGTCCAGCCCCGGCGCTTCAGCTCGGCGACCTTCGCGTCGAGCTCTTCGAGGTCGCGCGTATACATCGAGATGCAGATGACCTTGTAGTGCGTCGGGCGGAGCTTGCCTGTCGGGTCGGCGGTGCCGACACGCGCGCGCTTGCGCGGGGCCTCCGTGCCATCGGCGCGGCGCCCGTAGTATTCCTCGCTGAGGATCGCTTCGGCGTCGCTCAGAGGGTCGTGTCCCATCAACTTCTCTTCCTTCATATGACCTCTCATGCGACCGCCGGAGCGGTGGTCTCGGTGGTGGTGGCAGTACGGAGCTCGGTGGTGGCCGCGCTGGTCGCGAGCATCCAGTCGACGACGCGGTTGTAGTCGGCCGCGCCGTGACTGACCGGCGCGTATTCGAAGATGGTCTTCTTGTGGCTCGGCGCCTCGGCGAGGCGCGTGTTGTGGCGGACGGGCTCGAGACACTTGTGCTTGAAGTGGCCCTGCAGCGTCTCGAGTACCTCGCGCGCGAGCCGCGTCCGTCCATCGTAGAACGTGGGCAGCACTGCGGAGATGCGGACTGCGTGACCGAGGTGACGTTCGACGTCCTTGATCGTCTTCAGCACCTGCTTCACTCCGACCAGCGCCAGGTAGTCGCAGGTGACGGGGATGATGACCTCGTCGACGTACGACAGCGCGTTCTGGTTGAGCAGATTCAGCGACGGGCCACAGTCGATGATCACGTAGTCATAGCGACGCGAGACCTGCTGGAGGTTCAGGCGTTTCGTCAGCATCTTGCTGCGCGCGTCCGTGGTCTGGCGTGCGAGCCAGATCTCCGCTGCGGCGAGCGTGGAGTCGCTGGTGATCACGTCGAGGTGCTTGCGGACCGGGACGCTGGACTCGGTGGGATCCGCGCCGTCGACGAGCACGTGGTACAGCGACTTCTCGCCGGCCACACCGAGCGAGATGCCGACGTTTCCCTGCGCGTCGGTATCGATCAACAGGACTTCGTTCTCGCGCTCGGCGAGGCCGGCGGCGAGGTTGACGGCGGTGGTGGTCTTACCCGTTCCGCCCTTCTGGTTGAGGATCGCGATCCGCCGGGCACGCTTGGCGCGGAATGCTTCGGCGCCGAGGGACTCCTTCCGGCACTCGAGCGAACAGAAGTGGCTCTTCTCTCCGCTCGGGCTGACCGCGATCTGAAACACGAAGGCCGGCCGGAACGCCTGCCCACACGCGCTGCACGTCTTCTCCATGCCCTTATCGAAGCGGCATCGACGGAGTGGGGGCAACTTTTCAGCCCGTCGGCGCTATAGTTAAGGGCGATGGACGGGATCGCACGGCAGGTGGTGGCGAGTGGCTCGGATGCGACCGAGGTCGCGAACAAGATCGTGGACGGCCTGGCGGCGCCAGATCTGCGCCTCGCGTTCGTGTTCGCCGACTGGAGGCTCGATCCGCGGGTGATCGCAGGGACCACGTATCGCGGGCTGAAGGCGCCCGTGATCGGAGCCAGCGCGCTCGGCGTGATCGGGGTGGGGGTGCCGATCGATGGTGTCTCCGCGGTGGGCCTCGGCCTCTATGGTGACTGGCTCAAGGTCGGGCTCGGGGTCGCAACGGACCTGACGAAGTCGGCGCTGTCACGCAGTCGCGATGCGGTGAGTCACGCGGCGGCGGATCTCGGCACGACCGCGAGCGCGCTCGAGGCATCGCGGCATGTCGCCATCACGTTGCTCGACGGCACCTGCGGCCACGAGGAGGCGTTCTGCATCGGCTCGGCCGCCGCGGCACCGCAGATCCGCTTCGTCGGTGGTTGCGCCGCGACCGAGATCGGCAGCGGTCGTCGCGCGCAGATCTGGGTCAACGGCGAGGTGATGACCGACGCCGGCGTGGTCGCGCTACTCGACAGCGAATTGCCGTTCCACGTGGTGACCTCGTCGCACCAGATGCCCACCGAGACGAAGACCGTCGTCACCGCCGCACACGGGCGGATCATCGACGAGCTCGATGGGCGGCCGGCCGCGCCGCGCCTGCGCCAGTTGCTCGCGGCGGTCGGCGACGCGGTCGACGAGGTGCGCCCGGCGCACTCGTTCGCACGCTACATCGACGGCGTGCCCTACGTGCGCTCGCTGACGCAGATCGAAGGTAGTCGCCTGCACCTCGCGAGCGCGGTGGAGAGCGGCCACGTGCTGCGCGTGATGCGACCCGGCGATCTGATCGGCACCACGACCCGCGCCCTCGCTCTCGCCGCGGAGAAGGTCGGAGGCAGCGTCGCCGCGTTGCTCGCGTTCTCGTGTCTGGGCCGCCACTGGGATGCCGAGGCGCGCGGTCTCGAGCGAGCGCACGCCGCCGTCTACGCGGCGTACCCGACCGTCGGGATGCAGACCTTCGGCGAGCAGACGGGCATGCTGCTCGTCAACCACACGCTCGCCGGCCTCGCGATCGGCCGCTACCCCACGGGTGGTGACCGATGACGCCTCCGCCGTCCCCGTCGTCCACCGACTCACGTGTCGCCGAGCTGGAGAGCGAGCTCGGTGCGGCGCAGCGCACGATCGAGGTTCTCGTCGCGCGGCTCGAGCGATCCGGAACCGCGTCGCCAACCCAGGCCGAGCTGTTCGATGCCGCGGTGCGCCTCGGGAACGTTCTCGAGGAGCGCACGCGCGAGGTCGAGGACGCCCGCGCCGAGTTCCGCGCCCTCCGCGCAAACCTCGATCAGATCGTCCGCCAGCGTACGCGCGCGCTCGCCGAGTCCGAGGCGCAGCTCCGAGCGAAGAACACCGAGCTGGAGCGTCAGCACAAGATCAAGAGCGAGTTCATCTCGATCGCCGCGCACGAGCTGCGCACTCCACTCACCAGCATCGTCGGCTACCTGGACTTGTTCTCCGAGGGGCGCTTCGGCGATCTGCCGCCGATGCTCGAGCGACCGATCAGCTCGGTTCGCCGCAACGCGCACCGGCTCAAGCGCCTCGTCGACGAGATGCTGGAGGTTCGCCGCCTCGAAGACGGCAAGATCGTGCTGCGTCGCGAGCCCGTCGAGCTCGGGGACGTCGTTCACAACGTGGTCACCGAGCTACTGCCACTCGCGAACGCTCGCCAGCAGACGATCGAGACCAACATCACCTCGATCACCCCGATCGATGCCGACCGGGACAAGCTGCACCAGATCGTCGTCAACCTGCTGTCGAATGCGATCCGCTACACCCCGGAGGTGGGCCAGATCTCGATCAAGGTCGACGAGGCGCCGCACGATCGATATCCGGGCGGCTGGGCGCGCCTCCGCGTGCGCGACAACGGAGTCGGCATCAACGAGGAAGATCGCCAGCGGATCTTCGACCCGTTCATCCACGCCCAGCCGGCGAAGCACCACACGTCCGCTGGCCCCGACTCGGCCGGACTCGGGCTCTACATCGCCCGCGGCCTGATCGAGCTGCACGGCGGCCTGATCACGGTCGACTCGCAGCCCGAGGTGTTCACCGAGTTCACCGTGCTGCTGCCGTTCAAGCATCAGTCCGGGCGCGCGAGCGAGCCGCCCGCGCGCTGAGGTCGGACGACTCCGCGCCTCTCCGGCGTTCCGGCCCAGCCTGGTTCTCTCCGGCTGGAGAGTGGCCGGCCTACTTCTTCTTCTTCGCGGGCTTCTTGGCCGGCTTGGCAGCGGGCTTCTTGGCCGGCTTGGCAGCGGGCTTCTTGGCCGGCTTGGCAGCGGGCTTCTTGGCCGGCTTGG
>JAYVLW010000237.1:0-35977 GCA_043759315.1 Myxococcales bacterium | reverse complement strand
GCCTCGCTCGTCATGCTGATGATCTCGCTCGTCAAGCTCGGCACCGCGTGCAAGCTGTGCATCGGCATCTACATCGCGAGCGCAGCGTGCCTGACCGGCGGCATCCTGATGTGGCGGACCGCGATGAAGACTACCTCGCCCGCGCCCGCGGCGACGAACGGCTTCCTCGGCGCGATGTTCGGCGTCGGTGCGGCGTTCGTGGTGGTGCCGCTGATCCTCTATCTCGCGATGTCGCCGGACCACTCGAAGTTCCTCGGGACCTGCGAGAACCTGACGAAGTCCGAAGATCCATACGGTGTGATGGTGAAGGTCGAGAAGGGCGGAAGTGGGGTGCCCGCGATCGAGATCCTCGATCCGCTGTGCCCGGCGTGCCGCGCGTTCGAGGAGCGGCTTGCTGGCTCGGGCCTCGGCGCGAAGCTCGATCGCAAGGCGATCATGTTTCCGCTCGACACCGAGTGCAACTGGATGATCACGGAGACCACGCATCCGGGCGCGTGCACGGTCAGCGAGGCGGTGCTGTGCGCCGGCGATCGCGCACCCGAGGTGATCGCGTGGGCGTTCGAGGTTCAAGATCGCGTGCGCGCCGATGCGAAGACCGACAAGACGGCCGCGGCCCGCATCGTCAAGGAGAAGTTCCCGGAGCTCGCGGCGTGCGTGGGCTCGGCAGAGGCGCGGTCCAAGCTCAACAAGTCGATGCGCTGGGCGGTCTCGCACAATATCCGCGTGCTCACGCCGCAGCTGTTCGTCGACAACGTGAAGCTGTGCGACGAGGACGTCGACCTCGGCCTCGAGTACGCGCTGTCGCGAATGCTCGCGGCGCACGATCGCGGCGAGCGGCTCGGTCCGGTGCCCGCGGAGGCGCCACCCGCCGACGTGCCGATGGGTGGCCACCACGGCGGTTCGGCGACGGAGAAGCCGAAGTCGGTCAAGCCAGCGGACTCGAAGCCGGCGGAGACCAGGCCTGCCGAGACGAAGCCCGCGGAGACGAAGCCGAGCGGAGCTGGCTCCGCGGAGACGAAACCAGCGGAGACGAAGCCGACCGAACCGGGTTCGGCGACGACGAAGCCGACGGAGAGCACGCCGGTCACCAAGCCCGAGGCGATGCCACCCGAAGACCCGGCCGGCAGCGGAGGCCCGCCATGACGCCCGTACGCGCGGCAGCGCTGGTCGTGCTGATCGCGATCCCGACGGTGCTGACCGGCACGTGGATCCACTCGGCAGACGCGCGGCTCGCCGAACAGACGGCGACGCCGACCGAGCAGGTCGCGATCGCCTCCGCCTCTGACGTGGGCTACTGCAGCCCCGGCCTCAAGAAGATCCTGCGCCGCGTGCTGATGAGCTGCGGCCTCGTCGGGGGCAACGCCGCGCGCGGCTGCCAGCCGATCCAGGCGAAGAACGTTGCCACGATGAGCGGCGGCGACTTCAACGCGCTGCTCACGCCCATGAAAGAGCGCGGCGGCATCGTCGAGTTCGAGAAGAACAAGAGCGACCTGTCGCCGGGCGCCATTCAGCTCGTCGATCAGGTGTTCGCGGATCAGAAGGGCGCGAGCTGGTTCTTCGTGGTCGCGCGCGCGTCGCCCGAGGGCAGCGTCGAGCACAACCGCGAGCTGTCGAAGGCGCGCGCCGAGGCCGTGATGACGCAGCTGCGCCAGCAGTTCAAGGATCCCGATCTCGACAAGGAAGTCGGCATGCTGTGGCTCGGCGAGGAGTTCGCGCAGCTCGAGACGGCGTTCTGCGACTGGAAGCGCAGCGCGACGGGCACGGCGTGTACGGCAGAGGAGATCAACCGGAGCGCGTTCATCGCATGGATCGACTGTCAGCTCTGAGCATCCAGCCTCGCGATCGCTTCGGGATCGCCGCGCGCGCCACGTTCGTGGGGCTCGCGATCATCGCCGCGCTCGCGCTCGGTGCCTGCGACAAGAAGGACGCCGTCGACGGCGATCCACCGTCGCGCACGAACGGTGCGAAGACCACGAAGAAGGCGGTCAGCACCGACGCGTTCTGCGACGTCCACTTCGCCGGCGACCAGGGGCCGCTGATGAAGGTGCCCGAGGTCGCGCAGAAGGAAGCGATCGTGCCGGCGGCGGGCGGTTGGCACTGGTTCAACGTGTGGGCCACGTGGTGCAAGCCGTGCGTCGAGGAGATGCCGCGGCTCGTGAAGTGGCGCGACAAGCTCCGCGGCGAGGGCAAGAAGCTCGAGGTCTCGTTCATCTCCGTCGACGAATCCGAGACGGAGATCGGCGCGTTCCGCAAGGACCACGCCGCGGCGCCGGCGTCCGCTCGCCTGGTCGATCTCAAGGGCCAGGAGGCGTGGTTCAAGGAGCTTGGCCTCGACGGCAACCCCCCGATCCCGATCCACGTGTTCGTCGCGCCCTCGGGCCACATCCGCTGCGCCCGTGCGGGCAGCGTGCGCGAGCAGGACTACGCGGCGATCGAAGCGCTGCTCGCGGAGTGATATGGGCGTCGTCGGAGTCGTGCAGGTCGAGTGCCCGGGCTGCGGTCGCACGCAGGAGGTGACGCTCGTGCAGAGCATCAACACGCGCATCGACGCCGAGGCGAAGCAGAAGCTGCTCGCGGGCGAGCTCAACGTGCTCGGGTGCGCGTGCGGTCGGATCACGCAGCTGGCCGCGAGCATGCTGTTTCACGATCCCGATGCGGACTACTACGCGCGCGTGGTCCCCGACGAGGCCGAGCTCGCACAGGCGGCCAGCCTGTTCCGCGCGTCGGGCGCGTCCGGTCGGCAGCGTCTGGTGCCGTCGCCGAACGCGCTCGTCGAGAAGGTGAAGATGCTCGACGCGGGGCTCGAGGACTGGGCGCTCGAGCTGCTCAAGGTGCTGCTGCTCGCCACGGTCGGCGATCTCGACCGCGTGTTCCTGTTCGATCACCTGGACCGCGAAGCCGGCGTGCTGCACTGGGTGCTATTCGACGAGGGCGCTCGCACCGCGCGCACGCTCGACAGCCCGATCGCCGGCTACGAGCGCCTGATCGCCACGGCGAAGCCGCCGCGCTCCGACGAGCTCGAGATCGATCGCGCGTGGGCGGTGGCTGCCGCGCAGGCGCTGATCGCCGCCGCGAATTGATCAGGGCGACGCGCCGCCTCAACCGGCACCCGCGTCAGCTCGGCCGGTTCGCGATGAGCGCCGCCGACGAGCGCGTGGTCGAGGTGTTCCTCACCGCCGCGGGCAAGCGCATGAAGCGCCAGGCCGCCGAGATCCCGCGCTGCATGCTCGAGAAGTTCGAGCTGAGCATCGCCGAGCTCGTGCAGCTCCGCGGCCAGGTCAAGGAGCTGACCGAGAAGCTGCGCGCCGCCGAGAGCTAACGGTCGCGCGGCGGATTGCCTATACTCGACGGATGTTCCGGGTCGCCCTCCTCGTGCTCGTCGTCGCGTGCGGCTCGTCGTCGGATTCCAAGGAGAAGCCAACGGTCGCGAAGAAGCCGGCGCCCGTGGCGGTCACCCCGGTGGGACCCACCGTGAACCCTGCCGGCTTCGACCGCGCCTGCACGGCCGCGACGGATTGCGTGGTCGTCAAGCGCGCGGGCTGCGATCCGTGCGCGTGCGCGACGGAGGCGATCGCGTCGAAGGAGATGGCGAAGTTCGACGAGGCGCTCGGGAAGCTCACGTGTCCCGAGCCGGATCTCAGCGTGAGGTGCTCGCCGTGCCAGCTCTACGCTGCGGCCTGCGAGAAGGGTGGCTGCGTGGCCACGCCGAAGTTCTAGAGCGGCCCCACGCTGCGAGATGTTCGGGGCGGGAGAGGTCACGAGTCAGGGCGCGAACACGAGCGGCGTGCGGAACGTGAGGCCGCCGCTGACGTGGAACGCGCCGAGGTCCGAGGCCACGTCGCGGACGCCGGCTTCCATGTAGAGGCCGAGCGCGTAGGTGCCGAGGAAGATGCCGCGCGGCTCGATGCCGACACCGCTGGCGTACAGCTCGACGCTGAGCCGCCCCATCGCGCCGAAGCCCTTGTGATCCTCGCCGAACGCCGTCGAGCCGAGGTACTCGGCGCGGCCCGTGGCCCACGTGCGCCACCAGCTGCCGTGCGCGAGCGTGTGGCCGCCCTCGAGATACGCGCCGCCGTAGGCGACGGTGTTGCTCATCGCCGTATCGTCCTTCGGTGCGCCGAGTAGCGCGCCGAACACGCCGATGCCGATATCGGTCTGGGTCGGCGTCGGGGACAACGATGCCCAGTGCACGCCGATCGCCATCCCGAGGCCCGGCGCCCAGCCGCGGCTGGTGTTGGCACCGGCATATCCGATGTCGACCTTGAGCGGCAGCATGACCCGCGGGCCGGGGCGGCGGCGGTACGCACGGGCGCCGGGCTGCACCTGCGGTCCGGGGGCAGGGGCGGGCGCGGCGCGGTGGTCGCGGACCTCGGGCTGCGCCTCGGCGGTCGAGACATCGAGGAGCGACGCGAGGGCGGCCGCGGTGCAGGCAAGGCTAACAAAGGTGCGCATGGAGACCTCTTTCAATTGGTCTCCGCGGCATGTCCACGCGGCGTGCCAGGTGTGGATCTACGGGCTTGCACCACACGGAGGGCCCGTTCGTGAACCCTGGTTGACTCCGGGAAACTTCACAGGCGCGTGCAGCTTGGTGTTACAAGCCGGCCGTGACCCAGCGCGGGCCAACTCTGCGGACCACGCTCGTCTATCTGGCGCTGTTGCCGATCGCGGCCCTGGCGTGCTGGGCGGTCGATGGTCTCGGCACCGACCTGCACGCGCCGGCTCCGTCGCCCTCGGCGCCGCACTTCGCCGAGCAGACCGCGGCACCGATGGTGCTCGACACGTTCATGCACGTGCTGCTCGCGCTCGGCGTGATCATCATCGTCGCGCGTGCGCTCGGCGCGCTGTTCAAGCGGCTGCGCCAGCCACCCGTGATGGGTGAGGTCATCGCGGGCATCCTGCTCGGCCCTTCGGCGCTCGGCTACGTGTGGCCCGACGCGACGCGGTTCCTCCTGCCGGCCCACGTCGCGCCGGCGCTCGACGGACTCGCCCAGATGGGCGTGCTGCTCTACATGTTCATCATCGGCCTCGATCTCAACCCCGCGGTGCTGCGCGGGCGCGCTGCCGCGACGATCACGGTCTCGCACGCGAGCATCGTGGTGCCGTTCATCCTCGGCTTCGCGCTCTGCCTCTACACGTATCCGCGCTACTCGACGAGCGACGTTCCGTTCACGCTGTTCGCCTTGTTCGGTGGTGTCGCGCTCTCGATCACGGCGTTCCCGGTGCTCGCGCGCATCCTCGCGGATCGCGATCTGCAGCGGACGCCGATCGGCACGATCGCCCTCGCGTGCGCGGCCGTGGGCGACGTCACGGCGTGGTGCCTGCTCGCGTTCATCGTCAGCGTGGTGCGCGCGACGATGGGCGGCGCCGTGATCACCCTCGCGTGCTCGGTGCTCTACATCGGCGTGATGCTTGGTCTCGTGCGGCCGTGGCTGCATCGCTTCGTCGCCAAGGTCGAGGGCCAGGACGGCGTGACGCGGTCGGTGATGACGCTCGTGTTCATCGGCCTGCTCGCGTCGTCGCTCGTGACCTCGCTGATCGGGATCCACGCGCTGTTCGGGGCGTTCCTGTTCGGCGCGATCATCCCGCACGACTCACGGCTCGCGCGTCAGGTCACCGATCGGCTCGAGGACGTGGTCGTGGTGCTGCTCCTGCCCGCGTTCTTCGCGTTCGTCGGGATGCGCACGCAGATCGGCCTCGTCTCCGGCGCCGGTGCGTGGCTGACGGTGCTGCTGATCTTCGGCGTGGCGTGCGTCGGCAAGTTCGGAGGGGCGTTCGTGGCCGCGCGGCTGACCGGCCTCTCGACCCCCGACTCCGCGCTCCTCGGTGCGCTGATGAACACGCGCGGGCTGATGGAGCTGATCGTCCTCAACGTCGGGCTCGACCTGCGGGTGCTGTCGCCGACCCTGTTCACCATGATGGTGCTGATGGCGATCGCCACGACCATGATGACCACCCCCCTCGTGGATCTGCTCGTCAAACGAGCGTCGCTGGCTCGAGCGCCGCTTGAGCCCGGCTCAGTGGTCTGATCAATCGCGGTGAACGCGGTTCTTTTGCTTCCCATGCGACTCGGGACCGCGGTAGTCCGTCCGGAAGAGACATGTGTAGGTTCTTGCACTTCATGGTCGCCGCAGTAGCGATCACCGCCTGCGTGCCGCCGGCATCGCGAGGAAAGGCGCCGGTCGCGGAGCGTCCGATCGCGAAGGGGCTCACGATCACCCTCGACGAGAAGGGCGTTCAGACGGGCAAGGATGGGACGATGCGGATCGCCGGTCGTGGCGCCGACGCGTTCCGCATCCTGGCGACGACCTCGATCGAACGCCACCCGTATCCCGGCGAGAAGCTGACCGCGATCCTGTCGAGCGGCGAGCGCATCGTGAAGCAGGCGCCGTTCACCTTCGACGCCGTCCACGGCCGCGCGAAGATCGACGTGCCCGCGCCGGGCACCTACCGGCTCGAGATCTGGTCAGACGATCGCTTCCTCGTGGGCAACACGTTCGTCGCGGCATCGCTGCCCACGCTCGATGGTCGTCGGATGTTCGAGCTCCACGAGCAGGCCGGCCCGCAGCTCCTGCTCACGGAGCAGCTCACGGGGCAGCTCACGTGGCAGCACTGGGACACGCTCGAGACGGACAGCGCGTTCGTCGCGGAGTGGTGGGTCAACGGCAAGAAGCACTCGGCCGCCGGTGCGAAGCGCAGCGACTTCCAGCGCGAGACGCTGCGCCAGGTCCAGATCGCGGACGAGGTCGGCGCGCTCGGTGATCAGACCGCGTGGCGCTGGACCACGGAGAACTTCAACCTGCCCGACGTACTCCGCGATGTCCCGGTGAAGCCGGGCCACTGGGAGCTGCGCGTGTACCGCGAGGATCGCGAACCGATCGCGCTCGGCTTCGACGTCACGTACGACGGCAAGGTCCACGGCGCCCAGAAGCTCGCGACCCGCACCGGCGGCATCGAGGTGGAGCTGACGACGGCGCCGGCCTCGAAGGATGCAGCGAGGACGCTCGCGAAGCTGCCGCGCGCTCGGTTCGAACCGTCGAAGCGGTTCCTCCTCGCGGTCACCGTACCCGAGGTCCGCGCGCTGACACGCTCCGAGATCCTTCGCGGCATGCGCACGCAGCTGAACAACCTGCAGCGCCAGAGCGGCGGCGAAGCGTTCCAGTTCAGCGCGAAGGACGAGTCGCCGCAGGCGGTCGAGGCGCGCAAGCTCGTGACCGCGATGCAGAAGCTGATCCTGGCACTCGGCGAGCCGTGGACTGACGCCGAGCGGCCCTGATCTCCTGCTACCCCGGCGGGCCCCGAGAACCCTGCGACTGATCCGGGGGGCAGGCTCACTACTCCGCGGATGGCACTTCGTTCGTGGATCCTGTGCGCTCTGGTGGTGGTGGGCGGATGTGGGGGCAAATCGGCAACCGGGACTGATCCGCAGGACGCCGGCGCTGATGCAGCGCCAGGTGACGGCACCCCAGGCGACGGCACCCCAGGTGACGGCACCCCAGGTGATGCGATGGCTGACGCGGCGATGGTCGACGCGACACCTGATGCCCCGCCCGACGCTCCGCCCGACGCTCCGCCCGACGCCCCGCCCGACGCCCCGCCCGACGCGGTGGTCGACGCCCCGCCCGACGCGATGGTCGATGCCACGCCGGATGCACCGGTGTGCAACGTCGGCGTCACGCCGATGGAGTGCCCGCCCGACGGCTGCACCGACCTCAGCGTCGATCCGCTGCACTGCGGCGCCTGCGCGAACAGCTGCACCTCCGGGCAGATGTGCCAGTCCGGTGTGTGCTGCAACGGTGGCACGACGAACTGCAGTGGCACCTGCGTGAACTTCCAGGACGACGAGGCGAACTGCGGCGGCTGCGGGCTGGCCTGCGCGTCGACGGACACCTGCGTCAACGGCGGATGTCAGCCGACGTGCATGGGCAGCACGCCGAACCTCTGCAACAACGCCTGCACCAACACCCAGACCGACGAGAACAACTGCGGCGCCTGCGGTGTCCAGTGCGGCTCGGGCCAGGTGTGCACTGGCGGCGCGTGCGTGCTCGATTGCCAGGCCCCGACCCCCGATCTGTGCGGCGGGACCACCTGTACGGATCTGCAGACGGACGAGGCGCACTGCGGCACCTGCACGACCACGTGCACCGCGAACCAGCAGTGCGTGGCCGGTGGTTGCCAGTGCGCACCGGCGACGCCCGACATCTGTAACGGTTCATGCGTCAACACGCAGGGGGATCCGCTGAACTGCGGGACGTGTGGCAACGCGTGCGGCCCCGGGAAGGCATGCAGTGCTGGCGCGTGCGTCACCAGCTGCTCGAACCCGACACCCAACAACTGCAACGGCACCTGCACGGATGTGACGATCGATCCGAGGAACTGCAACACGTGCGGCACCCAGTGCGCGACCGGAGGTCAGTGCACCGGCGGTGTGTGTGGTTGCCCGGCGACCGAGCCGACCGAGTGCAATGGCGCGTGCGTCGATCTGATGGTGAACAACCTCAACTGCGGTGCCTGCGGTACCTCGTGCGCGAGCGGGACCACGTGTGACAACGGGGCCTGCTGCGCGGCGAACGAGATCAACTGTGGTGGCACCTGCAAGGCGACCGGAAGCGACGAGCTGAACTGCGGGGCGTGCGGAAACCAGTGCCAGACCGGCGAGTCGTGCAACAACGGCGTGTGCGGATGCCCATACGGGCAGACGTTGTGCGGTGGCCAGTGCATCGTCACCTCGGTCGACCCGAACAATTGTGGCGGCTGCGGGATCACGTGTGGCGCCGGCCAGGCCTGCGTCTCCAACGGCTGCTCGACGACCTGTCCTCCACCGCTCACCAAGTGCGGCAATCAGTGCATCGACCTGAAGACTGATAGCGCCCATTGCGGCAGTTGCAACAACGCGGCGTG
Organism: Myxococcales bacterium; assembly: GCA_043759315.1. Taxonomy (GTDB): domain Bacteria; phylum Myxococcota_A; class Polyangia; order Haliangiales; family Haliangiaceae; genus JABFXX01. Next base: position 27,079 of record JAYVLW010000237.1, on the reverse strand, counting down.
CTCCGGCAACACCGGGTGCGACGATGGTGCATGCGTGCCGGTGGTGCCCGTCGGGCCGGCGCCGGGCAAGTGCGTTGGCGGCGGCCCTCCGATCGTGGTGCCCACCGGTGGTGGCTCGACATGCGCCGGCAGCCTCGGCTCCACGGCCTTCACCTATGGGCTGTGCTCGCGCACGAATATCGGACCACTCAGTCAGCCGGTCACCACCGACGGGTTCAACAGTGCGTTGGGACCTTACGTTCCCGGCATGAAGGGCGGTTCCGTCGGGGTCAATGGCACGATCCAGGACACCGCCAAGCTGCAGATCGGCGGCGACCTGCGCGTGGGCGGCGCGTCCGGGATGGTGATGAAGGGCGATATCACCGTCCGACAGCGCCTGTACGACCAGGGGAACCTCGGGCTCGCCAAGCTGCTCTCGGTCGAGGAGGATGCGTTCATCGGTGGGATGATCACGTCGAGCGGTGCGGCGATGGGAACGATCACGGGAACCCTGAACACACCGAGCTGTGCGGGCATCCCGCCGAACCTCGCCTACGGCAGCTGCAATCCGCAGCCGATCACCGTGCTCCCACCGTGCGGAACCGCGCAGGATCTCGTGCCGGTCCGACAGATCGTCGAGTACTTCGAGCTGCCGGCGCACAACGACAACGCAGCCATCGGCCTGGTCCCCACGGCACTCGCGAACCCCTCGGGTCCCGTGCGGCTCGACCTTCCGTGCGGGTACTACCACCTGACGTCGATCGGCGGCTCGATGCCCGTGACGATCGTCGCCCATGGCCACACGGCGCTGTTCATCAGCGGCGCGATCAACTCGACCAAGCCGTTCTATCTCGACCTCGATCCGGGGGCCACACTCGACGTGTTCGTCGGCGCCGTGATGGTGTCCTCGCAGGCGATCAGCGTCGGCAACCCCGCATACCCTCGGCTGTCGCGCGTGTATCTGGGAAGCCCGAGTTGCAAGGGCAACGGCACCTGTACGGCCAATGCCGATTGCTGCTCGGGCGTGTGCTCGGGAGGCAGCTGCAGTGGCGCCGGCGGCGGGCTCGCGAACTCCCTCAAGCTGAGCGGCGGCAGCTCGTACCTCAACGGCGTGTTCTACGCCGGCTACGGCGAGGTCCGGATCTCGAATCCGCTCGAGATGTTCGGCGCGGTGTTCGCCAACTACTACGAGGCCTCCGGTCCCACGATCATTCACTACGATGCCGGCGTGATCGGCAACGGCAACGAGTGCCCGCCTCCGACGGACTGCGAGAGCTGCAGAGACTGCAACAACCAGGCGTGCAACGCCGGCGCGTGTGGTGCCTGCGCCTCCGACGCTGATTGTTGCCAGCCGCTGCGGTGCGTGAACCCTGGGCCGACCGGAACCTGCGCTCTTTGATCGCCCGACCGCGTGATCAGCGCGGCGGGACCACGACCTCGCCGCGATCGTCGATCACGACGGACCGGTCCTTGAGCAGCTTGCCGATCGCGCGCTTGAACGCCTTCTTCGACAGGCCAAACAGCTCGCGGATGGTCTCCGGGCTCGAGCGATCGCCGACCCGCGGCGCGCCGGTGCGGGAGAGGACGGCGAGGATCGTCGCGGCGTCGGCCTCGAGCTCCTTGTAGGCGTGCTGGCGGAGCGAGAGCACGAGCTTGCCATCGGGCAGCACTTGGGCGACGCGGAACTTCGCGGCGTCGCCACGGCGCAGGCGGTGTGGCTCGCTCGCCGGGACGAGGCCGAGGAACTGGCGCTCGAGGATCGCGAACAGCCCGATGTCGGGATCGCTGCGCCAGGCTTCGCCCTCGATCCAGTCGCCGATGGCGGCGCTCCGCGGCCGGCCGGAGAGGAAGTCGCTGACGAACATCGTGCCGGCGAGGCGGCCCGTGTTGTCGAGGTAGAGGCCGATCGGCTGGCGCTCGCCGACGAACAGCTCCTTCGACTGCTGCGCGAACGGGATCAGGAGCTCCTTGCCGAGGCCCCAGTCGGCGAACGCGCCGATGTCGGTGACGGCGGTGATGTCGAGGAAGCGGACCTCGCCGAGCACGAGCATCGGAGACCGTGCGGTGGCGGAGGGGCGATCGCTCGAGTCGAGGTAGACGAAGACATCGACGAACGTGCCGGCGGCGGTGCCGGGAGGGAGCTCGCGCGCGGGCAGGAGGATCGCGGGGCCATCGGGGTCGCCATCGTCGGCGACGGCCAGCCACGCGCCCTCGTCGTCGAGCGCGCGGAAGCGCAGGCGGGCGCGGCGCCCGAGGAGGTCATCGATCACCCGCGCAGGATAGCCGCATGGTGCATGCTGTCGGCATGAGACATGCCCTGATCGTGCTCCTGGTGGCAGCGTGCGGTGGCCCGCAGTCACAAGGGCTGCAGGGCAGCCAGAAGGACACCGACGGCGACGGCGTGCGGGATATCGACGACAAGTGCGCCTACGATCCGGGCCCGGGGACGCCGAATGGCTGCCCGGAGAAGCAGAGCGAGATCCGGGTGCTCGAGGGAAACCACGCGCCCGGAGGCACGCCGGTCTCCGAAACTCGGGACCGCGACGGCGACGGCATCTCCGACGTCGTCGACCGCTGCCCCGACGAGCCCGAGGACAGGGACGGCTTCGACGACGATGATGGGTGCCCGGATCCGGATAACGACAGGGACGGGATCCGCGACGTCGATGACCTGTGCCCGAACGACGCCGAGGACAAGGACGGCATCAAGGACGAGGACGGCTGTCCCGAACGGTAGCCGCGGCGCGAACGGCAGGCCGAAACGGTCGCGGTGCGGATCCGTACCGCGTACAGATCCGCACCGGGTAGAGCGACGACGTTCAGCGCGAAGCGAGCTTACCGGCGGCGAGCGAGACGTCGCCGAACCGCAGCTTCGTGGCGCGCTCGCCCGACGTGTCGAGCTCGACGAGCGTGCCTTCGATCGTCACGTCGCAGCTCGCGCGGTCACCGCACGACGCCACGAGCGCGTCGAACTGGCCGGGCGCGAACTGGAGGAGCGGCATCCAGCCATTCTGGGCGGGACGCTGGACCGGGAACGCGGCCACGTTGCACCGCTCCGCCGAGCCGCACAGCGCCGCGTGGCGGGTCACCGTCCAGCGCAGCCGCTGCCCCTGCCACCGACGCCGGACCTCTTGCCAGGTGCCGCGGTGCTCGGCCTCGTCGAGCTCGCGGGCGAGGTCCGCCTGCGTGCCGTGGGCGAGCTGCGGAGCCGCAGCCGGAGGAGGCGGCGGAGGACGCCGGTCCTTGCTGCTGCACGCGGCGATCACGAGCACGAGGGGAATCAGTCGGTGGAGGGACATGGCTTGCTCCTTCGTCGATCGTTCAGGGGTTACCGGAGGCCGGCGACGCGAGGTACGGCATCACGTTCGAGAACGGCCTGTCGTTCGCGTTCACCCCGTCGCCGATCGCCCCGCCGTTGTTGCACGCCACGGTGAGGAGCGTGTCGGTGACGTCGTCGGTCAGCGCGCGGCCGTTCGGGAAGTGCGACTGCGCGTTGGTCTGCCCGGCCGCGATGTTGATGCGGAGGAGGTCGGCCGCGGCGGTGCCGTTCGGTGACAGCAGACCGACGATATCCAGGCGGCCACTCGGCGGCGTTGGAGCACAACCCGCACCGAGCACGGCGTTGAGCAGCTTCGGGACCTCGGGGTCGAGGATGTACCCGCCATAGTTCGAGACGTCGTCCTTCGGATCCGAGTGGTTGTAGTTGTCCTTGTCCTTGAGCGGGATGATGACCTCGTTGACCAGCGGCCAGCCCAGGCGCGACACCTGGATGAACTGACCGAAGTCATCCGAATCGCGGTGGCGGCGGAGGATGCGCACCTGGGGGCGGCTCGCCGAGGCGTAGATGCCGACGACGGACTTCTTCTCGGTGGCCGTGGTCGGGCGCACGCCGCCCGCGGCGATGTCCGTGATCGGGACCTCGAGGACGAGCGAGAGGACGTTGACGCCGTCGGTGGTCTTCGCACCGCCGACACCGAGGAGGTCGAACACGTGGAGGTCGACGAAGAAGGGTTCGTCGCGCGGACCCGCGAACGACGTGGTGTTCGCCGAGGTCTGGATCGCCTGGAGCGCGACCTGCTCGTAGTTCGCGAACGAGCGCTTGCCGACGTTCCACGGCGCGACGGGCGCGTGGGTGAGAAGGCGGGTCTTCTGACCGGTCTTCGCGTTGACGCGCTCGAGCTTGTACCACTGGGTGACGTTGAGGTTCGCGCTGGTCAGCGAGTCGACCGGGCCGGTGTTGTAGAGGAAGGTCTTGTCGTTCTTGACCTCGTTCTCGAACGTCCAGCGATAGGTCCAGTCGGGCTTTGCGTCGCCATCGTTGTCGATGTGGACCTCGTAGCGCGCGTCGTCCGCGAACCGGTAGAAGTTCGGGCCCGACTGCGGCAACAGCAGCGGGACATAGTTCGCGACGATGACGAGGCGGTCGGGGTTGGTCGGGCTGATGAACGTGTAGACGTCCGTGTTATCGACGAGCTGATCCTCGGCGATCATCGGGGCTTCGCGGTGGCTGGAGGCCATCACGGCGGGGACGAGTGCGAGACCACCCGCCGCGAGGGCGAGACCACAGATCGATTTCGTGAGCTTCTTGTTCATGACTGTTGCTCCTCGTTATTCGGCGCGATAGATCGCGCCACCTTCGGAATCGACCACCGCGAACACCGCCGCACCACGTGCGGTGCGGAGCCCAGCGGGATCGGAGATTTCAGGGGTAGCGAGCTGCTGCATCTCGCCGGTTTCGATGACGACGGACGTGAGCTGCGCGTGCCCATCGGCATCGCGCGTGGGCATCACGGCCGTGCCGCCACCCGCGGTCAAGGACACACCACCGGGGGTGCCCATGCGCAGGTCGCTGACGACCTCGGTCGCGCCGCTGCCATCCGCGGGGATGGCGAACAGCACGCCTTCGCCGTTCATGCCGTGCGCCAGGTGATCCATCACCCAGGACACGCCGTCCTTGTCGATGTGCACGCCCGTCGGCGAGACGAGCGGCGCGCCGCTGTACACGAGGCTCGGGTCGCCACCGTCGATCGACAGCGCGAACAGCGCCGGCTGGCTCGTCGTGGTGCGACCGGTGACCATGATGGTCTTGCAGTCGGAGGACATCGCGAGGCCGCCCGGGCGGGTCAGGCCCGAGGTGGGCAGCGCGGTGAGCGCACCGCCGCCGGCCGGCATCGACAGCACCGCGCCGGCATCGCCGCCGACGTCGGCGACATAGAGCGTCTCGCCGTCGCATGACAGGACGAGGCCGATCGGCATGTCGAGCGGCGCGCCCGATGCGAGCGCGATCGCCTGGCTGCCGGGCTCCGATGACACCGAGAACAGCGCGGGTTCGCGCAGGTCATCGATGGCGGTGAAGTAGAACGTCTTCCCATCCGGGCTCGCGACAGCGTCGCCGGGAGACGTGAAGCCTCCCGACGCGACCATCGTCACCGAGCTCGGTGGCGCGCTCGGCAAGTTGTCCTTTGATTCCGATGAGCATCCGACCAGCGCCGCCGGCGCCTCGAGTGCCATCAACAAGCGTTTCCTCATTTGCCCTCCCTCAGGCTGTGTGTTCCTCCTACGGTTGACCTGCGCGAACGGATCACCGGGACCTCGCTCCGATCACATGATCCGCGGGGGCCCCACACTCGTAGGTACGCTGTGGGACGACGAAAACTGACAGTTCTCGCGATCGGCGCGGTGGGGCTTGCAGGTGCGCTGACCCTGGCCGCGTTCGCCGCGCCGGATCGCGCGCATGCGGGCACGCGCTCGCGAGTTCCATCGGATCTCGATGAAGTGATCGCGACGGTGCCGCCGCGCGATGCGGACGAGCTCGCCGCGCGCCGCGCCCTCGCGACATCCCCGGATGCGCTGGAGATCGCCGTCTCCCTCGCACGCGCGGACATCCAGCGGGCGCGGGCGTCCTCGGATCCGCGGTATCTCGGGCGTGCGCAGGCCACGCTCGCACCGTGGTGGAACGTGACGGAGGCGCCGGCGGAGGTGCTGCTGCTGCGCGCCACGATCTTGCAGTCGCTGCACGACTTCCCGGCGGCGCGGGCGGACCTCGATCGGTTGATCGCGGTGCGCCCCGAGGATGCCCAGGCCCACCTCACCCGCGCCGTGGTGGCGACGGTGACCGGCGACTACGCGGCGGCGCGCGCGAGCTGCGCGGCGGTGGCGGCGCTGTCCAACGCCGTGATCGCGGCGACGTGCGTGGCGCCACTCGATGGTCTGGCCGGTCATGCGGACGAAGCGTACGTGCACCTCGCGAAGGTGCTCGACGGGGTGCGCGGCAACACCGAGCTGCGCGGGTGGGCCGAGACGGCGCTCGCCGAGCTCGCGATCCAGCGCGGCGATACCGATGCCGCGCTCGCACACCTGCAGGCGATCGTGGCGCGCGATCCGGGCGATGCATACGCGCGGGCGGCACTCGCCGACGTCCTCCTGACCACCGGGCGCGCGGCGGAGGCGTCGGCGCTGCTCGTCGGGCACGAGCAGGTCGACAGCGCGCTGGTCCGCCGGGCGATCGCCGAGCACGTGACCCACGGCCCCGACGAGGCGCGCGTGGTGCAGATGATGCGCGACCGGATCGCGGCCGCGGCGGAGCGCGGCGATCGGATCCACCTGCGCGAGGAGGCGCGGTTCGCGCTCGAGGTCGACGCGGATGCGGCGAAGGCGCTGCGTACGGCGCGCGACAACTGGGGCGTCCAGAAGGAGCTCGCGGACGCACGGCTGCTCGCCCAGACCGCCGTTGCAGCACGCGATGCCGTGGCCGCGGCGCCGGTGATCGCCTGGGCGCGATCCACCGGGGTCCACGACGCACAGCTCGATCGCTGGCTCCGCCAGCTGGAGGATGCGCGATGAAGGCCTTCGTGATCCTCGCGGTGCTCGCGACCACCGCCGTTCCTGCGTGGGCGCACAAGCCGAGCGATGCGCACCTCAAGCTGGCGGTCGACGGCCCGACGGTCACCGGGCGCCTCGACATCGCGGTGCGCGATCTCGATGCCGCGCTCGTGCTCGACGACAACGCCGATGGCGAGATCACCTGGCGCGAGCTCACTGCCGCGTCGCCGCGGATCACCGCGTACGTCGCCGAACGCCTGGCCTTCGCTGCCGATGGCCAGAGCTGCACGACCACGCTCGATCCCGCCGGGATCGCCGAGCTCTCCGACGGCGCGTACTGGGCGAGCGCGGTCCGCGTCGACTGCGCACACCACCCCGAGGTGCTCGCGATCACGTACCGGATCCTGTTCGATATCGACGCCCAGCACCGCGGCCTCGTCCACCTCGAGGGTCAGACGCTGATCGTGCGCAATGGGGATCCCGTGCGCGCGAAGCTCGACGGCGAGACCTCGTTCGCCTCGTTCGTGAAGGAGGGGGTGTGGCACATCTGGATGGGGTTCGATCACATCCTGTTCCTGCTGTGCCTGATCCTCCCGGCGGTGTTCCAGCGGCCCGGTCAGCGCTGGCAAGCCGCCACGTCGCTGCGCACCGTGTGTCGCGAGGTGTTCGAGATCGTCACCGCGTTCACGCTCGCGCACTCGATCACGCTCGTGATCTCGGCGGTGGGGCTGGTGGCGTTGCCGTCCCGGATCGTGGAGACGGCGATCGCGCTCAGCGTGGTCGCGGCGGCGGCGAACAACCTCGCGAGGGTCGTGGATGCGCGGTGGGCGGTGGCGTTCGCGCTCGGCCTCCTGCACGGCTTCGGGTTCTCGAGCGTGCTGATCGACCTCGGCCTCCCGTCGCACGAGCTGATCGGCGCGCTCCTCGGGTTCAACCTCGGTGTCGAGCTCGGTCAGGCGGCGATCGTCGTCGCGCTGCTGCCGGTGCTCTACCTGATCCGCCGCACGCTCGCGTACCAGGCGCTGCTGTGGGGCGGCTCCTCGGTGGCCGCCGTGATCGCCGCGTTCTGGTCGTACCAGCGCTGGTTCGCGTAGTTACGCCGGTGGTCCGGAGCGCCGGCCCGCTCGTACTTCCCGGGTCACCCGGATGTCGCGCGCGGTCATCGGCCCCAGCGCCCGGAGGAGCTACCAGTCAGGCATGGTTGCACTCGCCCAGATGCCCTCCGCTCCTGTCACCCCGAAGAAGATCGTCGTCCACTCCGCGGGTGGCCACGATCACCTGAAGCTCGAGCCCGCCACGCTGCCCGTGCCGCGCGCCGGCGAGGTCCGCGTCGACGTCCGCGCGATCGGCGTCAACTACGCCGATGCGATCGTCCGCATGGGCCTCTATGCATCGGCCAAGGAGTACGTCGGCTGGCCGATCACGCCGGGCTTCGAGGTATCGGGGACCGTCGGCGCGCTGGGGAGTGGTGTCACCGACCTCGCGATCGGCGACGAGGTGTTCGCGGTGACACGGTTCGGCGGCTACGCCACGCACGTGGCGGTCGACCGCAGGCAGGTGTTCCGCCGCCCGGTGAACGTCACCATGGAGCAGGCCGCGGCGCTGCCCGCAGTGTACATGACCGCGTGGTACGCGCTGTTCGAGCTCGCCCATCCGCGCCGTGGTGCGCGCGTGCTCGTCCACTCTGCCGCCGGTGGTGTGGGCGGTGCGCTCGTGCAGATGGCGAAGATCGCCGGCTGCGAGGTCACCGGTGTCGTCGGCAAGACGAACAAGATCGCCACCGCGAAGACCGCGGGCGCGGACCACGTCATCGACAAGTCCACGCAGGCGCTGTGGCGCGAGGCCGAGCGCATCTCGCCCGATGGCTACGATCTGATCCTCGACGCGAACGGCGTGGCCACGCTCGGCGATAGCTACAAGCATCTGCGCCGCGCCGGCAAGCTCGTGGTCTACGGCTTCCACTCGATGATGCCGAAGACCGGCGGCAAGCCGAACTGGCCGAAGCTCGCGCTCGACTACGTGCGCACGCCGCGGTTCTCGCCGCTCGAGATGACGAACTCGAGCCACTCGGTGCTCGCGTTCAACCTCAGCTACCTGTTCGATCGCACGGACCTCTTGCAGGAGGGGCTCGGGCAGATCGTCGCCTGGATCGCCGAGAGCAAGCTCGCCCCGCCGCCGGTGGTGACCTATCCGCTCGCCGAGGTCGCACGGGCGCACGCCGACATCGAGTCCGGCCGCACGGTCGGCAAGCTCGTGTTGATCCCTTAGTTAGTTAAGGAACAGCCTTCGTACCCAGCCGAGCATCTTCTTCACCTTCGGCGTGTACGGCGGGTAGAGCTGGTTGGCGATGTCGAGGCGCCCTTGGCGGAGCACGGCGCGCTCGTGCGAGAACGCCTTGAAGCCGAAGAAGCCGTGGTAGTTGCCGGTGCCGCTGGGACCGACACCGCCGAACGGCAGGTTGTGGTTCGCGAAGTGGATCAGCGTGTTGTTGACGCAGGTCCCGCCGGCGGTGGTGTTCGCGATCACGGAGTCCACGTTGTGCTCGTTCTCGCCGAACACGTAGAGCGCGAGCGGCTTGTCGCGCGCGGTGATGAACGGCGCGACCTCGTCGAGGCTCTTGTAGGTGAGGATCGGGAGGATCGGCCCGAAGATCTCCTCGGCCATCACGGCGGAGTCAGCGGACACGTTGGTGAGGATCGTCGGTGCGATGTACCGCTCGCCGGCATCGGCCTCACCGCCGAGCTCGACGCGCGCGCCGCCCTTGACGGTGTCGTCGAGCATCTTCTTCAAGCGGTCGTAGTTGCGCGTGTTGATGATGCGGCAGAGATCGGGCGACGCGCGGCGGTCGGCCTCCGTGGCGCCGTAGAGCTCGCCGATGGCGCCGCGAAGCTCGTCGACGAGCTGCTGCTGGCGGCCTTCGGAGACCATCACGTAGTCGGGCGCGATGCAGGTCTGGCCGCTGTTGACGAACTTGCCCCACGCGATGCGCTTCGCCGCGGACGGCAGATCTGCGGAGTCATCGATCACGGCCGGCGACTTGCCGCCGAGCTCGAGCGTGGACGACGCGAGGTGGCGCGCCGCGGCCTCGGCGACGATGCGGCCCACGCGCGTCGAGCCGGTGAAGAAGAAGTGATCGAACGGCAAGGCGAGCAGCTTCTGCGTCTCGAGATGATCGCCTTCCACGACGGCGACCTCGTCCTCGGAGAACACCTCTCCGAGCAGCTCGACCAGCAGCTTGGAGGTCCGCGTGGTCAGCTCGGATGGCTTGACGATGACGCAGTTGCCGGCGGCGATGGCGGCGATCAGCGGAGCGATGACGAGCTGGAACGGGTAGTTCCACGGCCCGATGATCAGCACCACGCCCTTCGGCTCGTAGTGGATCGCGCTGTGCGTGCCGACGAGGGTCATCGGCGTGGGCACGCGCTGCGGCTTCATCCACCGGTGGAGGTGCTTGATCGCGTCCTTCAGCTCGGACAGGCACGGCACGAGCTCGGAGATCTCGGACTCGAGCGGCGCCTTGCGGAAGTCCGCGTACAGCGCGTCGTAGATGGCCTTCTCGCGCGCGACGATCGCTTCCTTCAGCTTCTCGAGCTTCGCGGCGCGCTGTGACGCGGTGCTGCGCTTGACCGCGGCCTGATTGGCACGTTGCCGGCGGAACAGCTCCTGGATGCGATCGGTGGGAGCAGCAGCGGGGTTCGCCATGCCCGTAGCTTACGTCACCGCTTGCGCTTCGTCTGCTTCGCCGGTCGAGCCGCGGCGAGGTACGCACGTCCGCGCGGCGAGATCTCGTAGCCGACCTCGAAGCTCTGGGTGAGGCCGAGCTTCTTCAGCTTGCGAACATCGATCTTGAACGGGAGTGTGTCGCGCTTCAGCTGCTTCGCGAGCTTCGACGCGGCGATCCGCGGCTGGCGCTCGATGATCGCGAGCGTCTTCGCCGTCCACTTCGTCTCCTTGTCCATGCGAGCGAGCTTCATGGTGATCGCCGCGACGTCCTCGGGGGTGAGGTCCGCGGCCAGCGCGAGCTCCACGCGGTCGCCGTCACCACCGTGGTGCAGGGCCACGCGGTAGACGGGAGAGTCCGGAGTGAGCGGTCCGAGCTCTGCGAGGTACGCGACGAGCGCGGCGCGATCGGTGAACCCAGCGGGAGCGGCATCGGCCTCCCGGATCTGCGCGACGGTGATCAGGTCGACCGCATCGACCTCGAGCACACCGATCGGATGGCAGCGGTAGCGACCGCCGGCGCGGACGTGCGGCTTCTGCCAGCGGCGAAACGTCAGCGTGATCGCGCCACTCTGGAGGCCGGCGAAGAACGGTTTCTTGAACAGCAGCATGCGGCCCGGAGCCGTATCGTGCCACGACGTGCGCACGGCGGGTTGGCTCGCACGACGGGCCGGATCGGCTGTGGTGTACTCGACCGCATGAAGGACACCTTGTTCTTGCTGCGGCCCGGCTTCGCCGACAACGGCACCACCTACTTCTGTCCGTTCAGCGCGCAGGTCATCGGCTTTCTCACGTACTACCCGCAGGTGCGCGACACGCTCGATGTCGTCGAGCTCGCGTTCCCGAAGCCGCGGCATCCCCTCGTCGATCTGGTCGGCGAGAGCCACCAGGCGGCGCCGATGCTCGTGCTCGCCGGCGAAGCGAAGTCCGTCCCGAACGTGACGGTCGGGCACCACGACGGGCGCGCGTTCGTCGAAAAGACCATCGAGATCGTGCGCTACCTCGCGGCCACGCGCGGCGTGCCGGGGCCGCACTGATAGAGTGTCAGGCGATGCAGCTTTCGAGCCTCGTGTTCGTCGTTCCGATCGCACTCGTCGCCTGCGGTGATGATGCCGGGACTCTTCCCGACGCGCCCGCGGGGCTGACGCCGTGCGCGGCCCCAACGGGCGCCGGAACGGAGCATTCGGGAGAGCTCGCCGCGAGCGAGACCTGGACGGCTGCCGCCAGTCCTCACATCGTGTCGACGTCCGACATCGTGGTCCGCCATGGGCTGACGCTGACCATCGAAGAGTGCGCGGTGGTTCGCGTGAAGCAGGGCCGGTCGATCGTCATCGGCGCGTTCAGCTCGTCCGACGGCACGGGGACGCTGATCGCGCACGGTACGGCGCAGGCCACACCGCCTCTGCGACGAGCGGTCGTTGTGACATCGGATACTGCGAACGTATGGTGGGGGTCGCTCCAGGTTCTCACCACGGGCATGGCCGATCTGAGCGTCGTCGATCTCGATCGCGGAGGTGATCCCGCACAGTCGCAGGGCGGGGGAGGAGGGCTGCTGATGCGGGGCGACGACAACCGCCTCCAGCCGGTGCGGAACGTGCGCGCGAAGGACCTGGCGGTCTCGAGCTCGGCGACCTACGGGATCAACGCACGGACGTCCGCGGGCTTCACCGCTGATTCGAGCGACATCTCCATCTCCGGCGCGGGCGCACAAGGAGCGATGAGCGGCGGCGAGGACTCGCGCTATGCCTTGTACGTCGAGGCGCCCGCGATCAAGACCCTCCCGGCTACCACCACGATCTCGGGCAACTCGCGCAACGAGGTCCTCGCGTTCGCCCCGTTCACCGTCGAGGTCGACGAGCGATTTCCCGCCGTCGGCGTCCCGTACCAGATCCGAGACCGCTTCTACATGGAGCCGCGCACGGCAGGTTCGGTCATCACGCTGACGATCGATCCTGGCGTCACGCTCAAGCTGGGCGGTCCTCTCGCGAGCAACCCGAGCATCAAGCTCGGCTCCGGGAGCGGCCCAGCCAACAACTTCCCGGTTCGCTTGATCGCGAACGGTACGACAGCGGCTCCGATCAAGATCACGTCGGGTGCTGCGGTGCCCGCACCGGGGGACTGGGCCGCGATCGACTGGCAGGGCGGTCCCGCGACCGGCAACGTCATGACCTATGTCACCGTCGAGTACGGCGGCGGCAACGCGACGACGAACGGCTTCGGGTGTGGCCCGAGCGATAACAGCTCGCTCCTGCTGATCACGGACTGGCGACCCGACGATGCATTCATCCAGAGCTCCACGTTTGCTCGCTCCGCGGGCGGCGGCATCGTGAGCGGGTGGAGCTCTGACGCCGCGGGGCCGAACTTCCGGACCGGCAACACGTTCCAGGCCATCGCGAACAGCTGCGAGATCTCGCTGCCGAAGAGCATGGCCGGCGCCTGCCCAGGTAACGACACGATTCCCGACTGCTACTGATCGCCGAGCGTGAGCTTGTCGCGGATGCGCGCGACGAAGTCCATCTGCGCGGGGCGCGCACTCGGCTTCGCGAGCGTGTTCGCGTGCGCGAGCAACCGCATCGCCATGCCCATGCCGAGCAAGGGGTTGTTGCGGGCCACCGAGCGCGCGAGCTCGAGCACGAGCTCGGTCCAGTACATCCACACCGGCCGTGCGCCGGGTTGGGTCTGCACACCGGAGGCGACGATCGCGAGCCGCAGATCATCGAGATCCTTCTCGGTGGTCCTCAGCACGCTGCTTCCCTTGTCGATCGTCGCGGCGAGGATGCCGCGGAGCCGCTCGACCTCTGGACCTTCGACCTTCGCGATCACGTCGAGCGTGATCTCGCAGATCGCGCGGAGGATCGTCTCGTTGTGGATACCGCGGACCGCGGCGATGTAGGGCATCCAGTCGGCGCGCGTGGCATCGACCCACGCGCTGCGCTTCGCCGTCTGCGGTGGCATCTTGCGCACCCACTCGACGAGGTCGCGGGGAGCCGAGAGGTTGCGCAGCTCTTCTTCGGGCTTCTTCGGGACAGGTGGCATTCAGGCCTTCACACCGAACAGCTCGCGAATGCGAGGTAGCGGCTCGGCGTCGGCCGCGATATCCAGGACCCCAATCCGCAGCGTGATCTTTTCGCCACCGCCCCATGGCCACCACAGGCCGAACAGGTTCGGGCTCGTCGTCGGGTCGCCGCCGAGAAGGCGCTGTCCCGCGCGGAGTCCGCCGGTGCGCTCGGCGAGTGCGCGCATCTCTGGCGGAGCCGACTCGAGGGACTTCGCGGTCCACCCGCGCGGGAAGGCGCGCATCGCGCTCGCGCGGACCGCCGGCTCCTGGTCTGCCGTGAACGAGCTCGCGATCGCCGCGAACCGGTCGTCCCAGGTCCACGGTGGCGCCGGCCAGCTGTCACGGAGCTGCGTCAGCCGATCGAGGAGCGGGTCCCAGGTGGACATGCCCCAGGGTACCCCGACACCTCATCGCACGTGGCAGTTTCGCGCCAGTCAGTACCAGGGACGGGGAGAGCATCTGCGCGCGACGGCAGGTCTTGGCCGGCCGCGCGCGGTAGCATCGGCGCGTGCGATCGCACGAGCTGGTCACGCTCAGCGCGTGGGTGCTGACCACGTTGCCGGCGCTTCTCGTCGCGCTGATGACCGCGGTGCTGACGCCGCTCGCGCTCACCGTCGCCGGCGTGCCGCGCTGGCTGCGCCGTGCGGCGTGGGCGGCGGGTGCGCTCGCGGCGGTCGGGCTCGTCCTCGTCGAGACACCGGGGACGGCGGCGGTGCTGACCACCGTCCCGTACGCATGCGTCGCCGTGATCGCCGGCGGGATCGGCGCGCTTCGACTCGTGGCGCGGTACGGACCGGCGAGCCGGATCGCGCTCTCCGTTGGCCTCGTGTTCCTGCCCGCGGCGACGCTGTGGCTGATCTCCGCGCGCGCTGGCTATCAGCTGCTCGGCTATGCGCCGTTCTGGGTGCTGCTGACCGCCGCGCACTTCCACGTGGCCGGCATGTACTTGCTGATCGTCCTCGGTCGCGTCACGTACCAGCGCGGGCGGGTCGCGGCCGCGCTCGCGCTCGCGTGCGTGCTCTCGGTGCCGCTCACAGCCGCCGGGATCTATGGGCCGCGCTGGCTCGAGGTCGCCGCCGCCGTGGGGATGGCGGCCTCCGCGTTCGGCGGTGGTGTGCTCCTCGTCCTCACGCGGCGGCTCGCGTTGCGGATCGCTGGCGGCGTGCTGCTGCTGTCGATGCCACTCGCAGGCGCGTTCGCGCTGCGTGATCACGGCACGACGTTCTCCGTGCTCGGCCTCGACCCGCTCGGCTCGATGCTGGTGTCCCATGGAGCGCTCAACACCCTCGCGTTCGCGCTGATCGCGCTCACCGCACTCGTGCGCACCCCGCCACCGGCGATCCTCGTCGGTGCACCACCGCTGTCGCGCCTGGCCGGCGGGCTGACGATCGGCCCGACGTTTCTTGCCGCGCGCGGTCTCGAGCGCGCGATCGTCCCCGCACCGGTCGGCCTCGTCGACAAGCTCGCCGACCTCGCGCATGCCGGCCTCGACCCCGCGCATGTCGCCCCGGCGATCCGTGCGTTCTACGAGCGTACGGCCGAGCACGAGATGATCGTCACCCCGCGCTGGCGCACGGGCTTTCGCACCGGTGGCCGGGTGTGGGCGTGGATCGCGCGTCGCATCGGTCAGCTCCAGCTCCCGGTGCGCGTCACCGATGACCGCGAGGGCATCACGAGCAGGATCGTCGCTGTCGATGCGGATGCCGACGGTCGGCGCGCGCCGCGCAGCTGGATCCGCACGTTCCCCGACGGGCGCGCCCTCTACGTCGCCGTGTACTCGACGCACGAGGCGGAGGACCGCCGCTACATGAACATCGCGTTCCCGCTGCCCGGCGGCAACATGACCAGCATCCTCCGCATGGATACCCGTGGCCGCGGCGTGCGCATCTCGACGCGCGCGGGTGGTGACTCCGGGATCTGGCTCGTGCTGCGCATGTTCGGCCGCACGGTCCCGATCCGCACGCCGATGTCGGAGGAGCTCGACGTGTGGACGGTCGACGACCCGGACCTGCCGGCCGAGCTGCACACCTGGGCCGCCGGCTACACCACGGTGGCGATCCACAAGCTGTGGTTGTTCGGCGTGCAGTTCTTGACGCTGCACTACGCGATGCGCCCTCGGGGTTAGGCCGCGGGCCAGGTCGCGAACACCCGTGCGAAGCAATGCGGATCGGCGATGCCCCGCTCGGTCAGCGCCGCGTCTGACGACCGATACTTTCGACCTCGGGGCGTTACACACACACTCGTCTACTCGGCGCCTGTTACGGTGCCTCGATGAGCCAGATCGAGCGCATGTTGACTCGCGTTCGGCCGGGCCGGGCGCTGACCATGCTCGCGCGCGTGCCGGTGCCGATCCTGCGCGCGGAGGCATTCGCGACGCTCATCCCACAGGTGCAGCACGGCGCGGCGAGCCCGCTCGTGGACGAGCTCGTTCCGGTCGCGGCCCTCCGTGGCGTGCTCGGTGGAGAGGGCGTGGTGATCAAGGATCAACTCGACGTCGCCGGCATGCGAACGGGCGTCGGTCTGCCCGACGGAGGTGAGGTCGCGGGTCACGATGCGGCGATCGTCGCGCGCATTCGTGCCGCGGGCGGCAAGATCCTCGGCAAGGCGAAGATGACGGAGCTGGGCATGGACGGCATCGGCACGCTGATGCCGTACTCGATGCCGGAGAATCCGCGCGCGCCCGGATACTCGCCCGGCGGATCCAGCACGGGCACCGCGGTCGCGGTCGCGACCGGCCTCGCGCGGTGGGGCGTCGGTGGCGATGGCCTCGGCAGCGTGCGCATTCCGGCCGCGTTCTGTGGCCTCGTCGGTCTCAAGCCGAGTCGCACGCGGTTGCCGCGCGAGGGGATTCGCAGCCCGGTGCGGTCGCTCGATGCCGTCGGTCCGATCACGCGCACGGTCGCCGACTGCGCGCTGCTCTGGCAGGTGATGGCCGGTGAGGCGATCGAGACGTTGACGCCGTGGCTGCCCGATCACTTCGGAGTGCCAGCATTCGCGGAGCCGATCCGGGTCGCGCGCTCGATCCGTGCGGCGTTCGATCGCATGCTCGCGGCGCTCGCCGTCCCCGTCGAGCGCGTCGCGCTGCCGGGCTTCGACAACGCCACGTTCCTCGGCGGCATGACCGGCGCGTACGAGCTCTCGACGGGACCGTTCGCCGAGCGCACGAAGTCGCCGGGTGGGCGGATGAGCGTGGCGCTCGGGCGCTCGTTCTCGCCGCGTGACGTCGAGCGGTTGACCGGGCAGCGCGCCGCGCTCCAGGCGACCACCGCGCGCGTGCACGAGCGCCATCCGATCCTCGCGATGCCCACGACGGCGATCCCTCCGCCGGCGCTCACCCACGACCTCGCGCGCGGCAAGATGAACGTGGTGCTCCTGCGCGCACTCGGTGCGTTCACGCCGCTCGCGAACCTCTGCGACCTGCCGGCGATCGCGGTGCCGAGCGGCGTCGATGATCGCGGCCGCCCGCTCTCGATCATGTTCGTGGCAGGGAAGGGCGGCGAGACGTCGCTGCTCCGGGTCGCGCTCGCCGTCGAGGCGACGGGCCTCGGTACCGTGCCCGTCTGATCTAGCCGGCGACGATCGCGATGGCCGCGCCGAGCATGGCGCCGGACACCGCGAGGCCCGCCGTCCACAGGGCGATTCGCGCGGCGAACGGAATGCTCGTCGTCACAGGCGCCTCGTCGACGACGGTCGTCGGCGGCTGGCTGGGATCCACGGAGCGCGCGAGGAACTCCTCGATCGTGGTGGTGCGGCGCGGCAGCGGCACCGCCATCGACACCGACGGCGGTGCGGGGCGGATCGGCGCGACGACCGGCGGCGTCACCTGCGCGTGACGCGGCTCGGAGCCGAGCGCTTCGACGACGTAGTCGCTGATCGCCTGGACCTCGCCGTTCCCTTCGAACGGCATGCCCTCGGCGACGCTCCCGCGCGCGCCGACCTCGAACGTGGGCATGGTCGCCGGTGCGAGGCGCGCGGACGGACCGAGCGCGGTGACGCGGGGGAGCAGCGTCGGGATCGCGAGGTACGAGCCATCGAGGTACGTGGGTTCGTCGCCGCGCGGCCCGGGCGACGTCGACCACGGTGCGGCGGCCACGTCGCGCATCGCGAGGATCGCGACGATCGTGTCGACGACCTCGCGCACGTTCGCGAAGCGGTGCTCGGGCTCGCGCTCGAGGCAGCGCTGGATCAGCGCATCGAGCTCCGGCGGGAGGCACGAGTGACAGAACATGCTCGATACGGGTGGCGCGGTCCGCGTGAGCAGCGCCGTGATCATCGCGGTGGGCTCGACCGCGTCTGCGAACGGGCGACGGCCGGTGATCATCTCGAACATCAGCACGCCGAGCTGGAAGATGTCGCTGCGCGGCCCGCAGCTACCACCGATGATCTGCTCGGGTGCCATGTACTCCAGCGTGCCGATGGTCTGCCCCAGGCGGGTGAGGTCGGCGCCGTCGTCGAGCTCGCTGCCC
Source organism: Myxococcales bacterium (assembly GCA_043759315.1). Taxonomy (GTDB): domain Bacteria; phylum Myxococcota_A; class Polyangia; order Haliangiales; family Haliangiaceae; genus JABFXX01. The sequence continues at coordinate 9,034 of JAYVLW010000237.1, read as the reverse complement.
GTCACCTTCGCGATGCCGAAGTCGAGCAGCTTCACGACGTCACCGCTCGTCAGGTAGATGTTGGCCGGCTTGAGATCGCGGTGAACGATGCCGAGGTCGTGCGCTTCCGCGAGCGCGCTGCACACGTCGCGGATGATCGCGAGCGAGTCGCGCCAGTGGATCAGGCCCTGCAAGGTCATCCGATCGTGGAGGTTCTCGCCGTTCAGCAGCTCCATCGCGATGAACAGCGTGCCGTCCTCGGCCTCCCCGACGTCGTACGTGGCGACGGTGTGCGGATCGTGAAGGCGGGAGAGCGTCGCGCCCTCGCGGCGGAAGCGCGCTGCGAGGCTCGGGTCGGCCGCGAGCTCGGCGTGCATGACCTTGAGCGCGACGTCGAGGCCGCTCTCGATGTGCGTGGCCCGGTAGATCGAGCCGAAGCCGCCCTCGGCGATCTTCGACTCGATCTGGTACACGTCCGCGAGGACGGACCCGACCAGCGTGGTCCGGCGCGCGTGCAGGCGGGAGCCACAGACACCGCAATAAGCGGCGTCCTGCTCGACCTGGCAATCACACGCGGGACAGTTCATCGCTCCTCCGCCTTGAACAACCAAACGCGCGGCCGGGCTATTCGCGCTGTCGTGATGAATGGTGTGCGAGCGAACATGCATGGTTGCGCGGCTTCCGTTGCCAGCGCTGAACTTACGAGCCTTGAGGTGGGTCGGATCGAGCCGGTTGGCAAGTGGGCGTCTCGAATGGCAGATCCGAGGAAGCTCCGGCTCGGCTGCGCCGTAGCTCCGCTGTGGCCGCGACGCCACACAGTGCTCGGTCGGCACACCCTGCGATTGATGCAACGGCGGCGCGCTCGGCGGCGTCCGATCAGGTGATGCAGGGAATCGACGACCGTGGGAACCGCCAGCGCTGGATCATCCGGCTGCTCCTGGTACTCGCCGTGATCGTGGGCATCGCTGCGCGTCGCGGCGATGCGGACCGCGACGCAGACGGTCAGGGTGATTCGCGCGCCGCGAGCTCGCAGCGGCCGACCCTGTCGCGCGCCCTCCGCGATGATCCGCAAGGCACGGCGATGCGGACACAAGCGCTGCGCCTCCCGCTGCCGCCGCCGATCGCGACCGGCACGCTCCGCCTCGAAGGCCTGGTCGTCGACCAGGACGAGCGCCCCGTCGCCGGTGCGCACGTCGCGCTGGCTGGCCGGCTCGAGGCGACCACCGAGGCCGACGGGTCGTTCGCGTTCGATGGTCTCGCGGCAGGCGACTACGACCTCAGCGCGGAGACCGGCGAATGGTTCGCGGAGACCCAGAGCACGACGCTCGACGCCACGAGCGATCCGATCACGATCAAGCTCGAGCGTGGACCGACGCTCGTCGTTCACGTCACCGATGACGCCGCGCACCCGATCGCGGGCGCGAAGGTCAGCATCGTCTCGCGCGAGCGCCTGACCGGGCCCGATGGCACGGTCCGGTTCCGCGCGGTAGCGATCGATGACGAGATGGTGAACGTGACCATGACAGGGCACGCGAGCGCGCGCGAGCGGGTGATGACCAGCGACGATCCGAAGGCGACCATCGAGAAGACGGTGATCTTGACGAGCGGCGCGGAGATCTCGGGCACCGTTATCGACGACAACGGCGCACGCGTGATCGAGGCGTACGTCGAGATCGAGCCCGCCGATGGTGGCCGGGGCGAGAGCGTGTGGACCGACGAGACCGGTGTGTTTCATCTGCCCGATATCGGAAGCGGCTCCTACATCGCGAAGGCGAGCTCGCGCGACGCGATCCCGGCGGCCCCGATCACGCTGGCCCACGATGGCGTGCACCCGGTGACCGGCCTCGTGCTGCGGGTCGAGCCGGGTGGCGTGATCGCCGGCATCGTCGTCGATACCGCGGGCCATCCCGTCGCCGAGGCGCGCGTCAGCGGGGGCGGCGTCGGCGAGACCACCGACAAGGATGGTCGGTTCCTGGCGAAGGGACTCGCGCCAGACAAGTACGATGTCTCCGCATCGACACCGATGCTCGGCGCGGCCAGCCAGCTCGTGCAGCTCGGACGCGGCGAGCACGCCGAGGTCCGCATCGTGCTCACCCCGTCGAGCCTTGCCGGCATCGTGCTCGATGCGCGCGGCGAGCCGGTGGAGGGCGCCGCCGTGTACGCGCGGTCCGAGACGCCGGAAGGGTCTGGCTACGACCGCACCGACGAGTACGGGCACTTCGATCTCGGTGGCTTGCCGCCATCCGCGCACTACAAGATCACGGCGCAGCGCGAGGACTCGAGCGTGGAGGGCCCCTCGCTGGACGTGGCGACGGGAAATCGCCAGATCCGGCTGCGGGTCCACGACCAGGCGATGCTCACGGGGCGCGTGCTCCTGGCCGGCGCGCCGGTCCCGTACTTTGGCTACGCCATCACCGACGAGGTCACCGACACGTACACGCGGCCCAAGCCGGTGCGCGACGACGACGGGCGATTCACCCACAAGGACGCGACGCCGGGGACGGTCGTCGTGGTGATCATCGGGCCCGGCTTCGCGCGCAAGGTGATCGACAAGGTGCAGATCGTCGCCGGGCAGACCACGGATCTCGGCGACATCACCGTCGAGCGCGGCGAGACGATCCGTGGCCGGGTCGTCGACGAGCGAGGCACGGGGATCGCCGGGGCCACCATCTCGACCGCGGGTAGCAGGGGCGGGTACACCGCCACCGCGCTGCACCAGATCATGCGCGGCCAGGCGACCGCCACGAGTGACGCGAGCGGCAACTACGAGCTGTTCGGCGTGCCGCCTTCCACGGAGGAGCGCACCGTCACGGCGACGCATCCCACGCGCGGTGCGTCCCAGCTCACCACGCTCGCGATCGGCCAGAGCACGACCGACATCGTGTTGACCGCCACCGGATCGATCGACGGCACGGCCCCCCGCAAGGACCTGTCGTTCGCCGTCGCGACACTCCCGGACGAGTACCGCGCTCGCTACTACGCGGACGTCGACACCCTCGGGCGGTTCTCGTTCCCGGCGCTCCCGCCCGGCGAGTACGACGTCGACATGAGCTCGCGTGGGCGCGTGTGGACGACGAAGGTCGTCGTGATCGCGGGCGTGACCGCGCACGTCGTGTTCGGGGCACCCAGCGAGCGGTAGTGCGGACGACGCGAACCGGTCGGCCTCGCGCCCGCATGGTAGCCTGCGCCGTGCGGTTCCCACCCGAGGTGATGCAGCGGCTGCGCAAGGGCGTGATGAAGCGCGGGCAGTTCCTCGCCACGCTGCTCGAGCAGGTGCTGGCGGGCAAGCAGCCGCCGCAGCTCACCCTGCTCCCGGGCAAGCCGGGGATGCGCCCGGAGGAGAAGCTGCGGATGGCGCTCGATCAGGTCGAAGGCCGGCGGAAGCTGATCGACGCCGACGACGATGCCTACGGACGATGCGGCGTGTGCGGCGAAGATCTCGGGCTCCCCGCGCTCGACGAGATGCCGTGGGCGGATCGCTGCGCCGCGCACGCGGCCACGTAGGGTATCGTCTCCGCGATGCTCGGCAAGCTGGCGGCGCTTCTCATCATCCTGGTCGCGGCGGTGGCGTTCTTCGCGCTCAACTACGTCGATCCGGAACCGAACCAGCGGCGGTGCCCGTCGTGCGGCACGACCACGCTCGTCGTGGTCCGCACCTCGGTCGGTGGCTCCACCGTGCTGGCGTGCTCCACCTGCGGCAGGGAAGTGACGATCCATGAATAGGCTCGATGGCAAGGTGTGTCTGATCACCGGCGGCGCGTCGGGCATCGGCCGCGGATGCGCGCGGAAGCTGGCGGCGGAGGGAGCGCGCGTGGTGATCGCCGATCGCAACGTGGAGGGCGGCACCGCCGCCGCTGCCGAGCTCGGAGCGCCACATCGCTTCGAGGTGCTCGACGTCACCGACGAGGCAGGGTGGACCCGCGTCGTCGAGGCCACCGTCGCCGCGTTCGGTCGTCTCGATGCGCTCGTCAACAGCGCGGGCATCGCCGTGTGGGGCAACATCGAGAGGTTGTCGCTCGCGGAGTGGCGCCTGCAGCACGCCGTCAACGCGGATGGCACGTTCCTCGGCTGTCGCGCCGCGATCGGGGCGATGAAGACCACCGGCGGTGGATCGATCATCAACCTGTCCTCGGTGGCGGGGCTGATCGGCGTGCCCGATGCGGCGGCGTACTGCTCGAGCAAAGGCGCCGTGCGCCTGCTCTCGAAGTCCGTGGCGCTCCACTGCGCGCGCGCCGGCTACAACATCCGCTGCAACTCGGTGCATCCCTCGTTCATCGACACGCCGATGGTCGACAGCGTGGTCGGCGCGGCGAAGGACCAGGCGAAGATGCGTGCGACGGTGGAGCACGCGGCCCCGCTCGGCCGGATCGGCCAGATCGATGATGTCGCGAACCTCGTCGTGTTCCTCGCGAGCGACGAATCGAGGTTCATCACCGGATCGGAGCTGGTCGTCGATGGCGGGCTCACGGCGCAGTGAGGTAACGTCGGCCTCACATGAGTGACGACTCGCGGTACCGCGCTGCCATCAAGTTGATCCACCCGGGCGCACTGTCGGAGGCAGATGCCGAGACCGTCGTCGCGATCGCGCAGCTCACCGTCGACGTCGATGGCCGCGAGGACGCCGAGGAGATCTCGAAGTTCTTCGCCATGGGCAAGGCGATCTTCAGCCACGCCGGGTTCGAGAACTCGCCGACACCCACGTTCGCGGGCGACGAAGAGGACGACGAGCGCCTGCGCGCCCTCGCCGGTCAGCTGTCCACGCCCGCGGCAAAGGAGCTCGCGTACGCGGTGGCCTACATGATGGCTGTCGCCGACACCGACCTCGCTCCCGAAGAGGGCGCGCTCGTCGACGCGCTGCGCGAGACGCTCGGGCTGACCGAAGACCGCGCGGACGAGATCGCCGCATCCGTCAGCGCCGCGATCACGCCTCCCGCGTGACCGGCGCCGTGCGGGCGATCACGGCGATCACGCGAAGCTCACGCGGGAGGCCTCGAGTTGCCGGCGCGTGCCCCGTGGAGCCGTGAGAACCTGGTTCCATGACGAATCGCCTGGCGCTCCTGACGCTCCTCGCCCTCGCGGGCTGTCCGAGCACCTCCGGCGACTGGGTCCCCGACGACATCGACGAGCAGCAGACCCTCGATCGCCTCGGGGAGGCGGGGTACCAGAAGCTGTGCAGCGCGTTCGATGACTTCGTCCGCGACCAGTACCGCTCGAACTACTTGATCCGCGCCGTCTGCACGGCGCACGCGCTGCAGACCACCGAGAACGCCGTGATGTGCGGCGAGGCCGTCGACGCGTGCCTCGACACCTTGCCCGCGCCCGTGGAGGCGCAGCTCGAGCAGATCCTCGCGCAGGCGGATTGCTCGGTCGTCGACGCGATGGTCACGGGCTGCAGCTCGCCGGTCTCGAAGCTGACCGGCTGTCTCGACGAGCTCGGCACGAAGGTCGATCAGATCCAGTTCTCGCTCACCTGCGCGGCGTTCGGCTCGCCCGTGCCGCCCGACTGGTGGAAGGTCAGCTTGCCGCCCGCGTGCGCGGCGCTGGGAGAGAGCTGCTGAGATCAGCCGCCGCGGAGCGAGGCTCGGTAGGCGCGGACGGCCTGGCTCTGGCTGGGCAGCGAGATGAACCCGGCGAGCACCTCGAGATCGATCCCGGGCAGGACCTCGCTGCTCGGGACCTCGTCGTACGTCTCACCGCGCAGCGCATGGACGGAGATCGTTCCGGGGCGCCGCCACATCCAAAGCTCGCGGACGCCGAGGCCAGCATAGATCGCTCGCTTGTCGAGTCCGCCACGGGTCCAGATCACCTCGATCGCGAGATCTGGTTTGGCCTTGCTCGTGGCACCGATCACGTAGCATTCGTCGGGTTCGGCGCCTCGTTCCTTGGATGAATTCTTGAGCGTCCAGGACCCGAATCCGTTGAACTCGAGGCCGCGTTCGTCCGCGTAGGCTTCGACCAGGCGGGCGATCGTCGTCTTGATACCTTCGTGACTCTCGGAGGGACTCATCAGCTCGATATCTCCGTCGAGATAAAACATGCGTACGCCCGCGCGATCACCACGGAGGGCGAGGAGGATCTCGAACTCCGACCAGGTGCGGTCGTGCAGAAAGATCCGCTGATCGGTGTCGTGGTCCTCGGGCGGCTCCGGCAGGGCAGATACGGCGGTCATCGCGATCTGAATGTAGCGCGAAGCCGTCGTGCGCGGATCACTTTGTTCCGGGCGCCGCCTCGGTGGAAGATCGCCGATCCGAGCTCAGATCTTGTCGAAGTTGACCGTCGCCTTGTAGAGCTGCGTCGGGGCGCTATCGGGATCGAACTGACCGTTCGACGGCAGCATCGTCACCGCGAGCACGACCTGGCCGCCGACGACCGGGACCGTGGTGGATCCCGAGGACAGGTCGAGCACGTGATCCGCGGCGCTCTGACCGACGAGCTGCACGACCGGCTTGGCCTTCGCATCGATGTTCGTCAGCGAGACGCGCAGCGTGGGACCGTCGGTCGGGGCCGCGGTGACGACGATGTAGACCGTGCCGAGGACCTGCGGGTTCGCCACGTACGTCGTGCGCAGCGCGCCCGAGGCGCGGACGTGCGAGCGCGTGGCCACGTCGGGCAGCTGCGCGCCGCCATCGAGGCTGCCGTTCGCGCGCGCGCCGGTGTACCAGCGGCTGCGGTTGAACTTGACGATCTGGTCGAACAGCGTCGTGCCCTTCGCCGCGAGCTGGACGCCGAGCGCGTCGACGAAGTCGGGCTCGTTCGTGCCGGCCGACCGCGACCGAAACCACATCTCGTTTGCGAACGCGAGGCTGCCGCTGAACACGGTCTTCTCGAGATGGATCAGGAACAGCGCGCCGCCGTACATGAACCAGGTCGTGTAGTTGTCGTTCTTGAACGGCGTCCAGTCGGGGTGCGCCTGATAGTCGGCCCACACATACGGCAGTCGCGCGTAGCCGTAGTAGAGCGCCTCCCACATCGTGGCCTCGGCCTCGAACACCTGGATGTGCTCGTTCCAGTCATCGGTGCCCTGCGAGGCGTGACGGAACTCGTGGAACACGTTCGGCTCCATCTCGGCGCCGCCGTACTGGCCCCATGGATCGAGCACCATCGCGGTGGTGACATCGTCATACGGCGTGGCCGCGTTCGTCGCGGTGGACGACACGTAGAGCGAATCGAGGCCGCGCTGCAGATACACGTCGAACCGCCCGTCGGCGCCGGCGACGCCGGTGTCGGGGAGCGGCGCGCGCGCGCCCTGCTCCGTGACCTGGACGGTCCACGCGTGGTCGACCTGGGTCAACACCGTCTGTGCCGTCGAGAGATCTCCCGTGGCCTGGTAGTGGACGATCATCCGCGGGTTCGCGACCTGATACGGCCACTTCGCGGGCTGCTTCCACGGGGGACTCGCGGCGTACTGCTCGCGAGCTCCGAGCTCGGGTTCGTCGACGACACACGCGGAGACCGCGACCACCACCAGGGCGCAACGAAGCATGCGCGACAGTACACAATTCACCGTCGCGTGTGCACCCATCTGGATCTCGACGCGAGCCTGCGCCGTGCCGCGATCGCCGTGCGCCGCACGCGCAGGTGTTCGACTGCGCGACGTCGGCGTCAGTTTGCGGTCGCAACGCTGGGGAGAGAGCTGCTGAGCTCGCGCAGGAACGCGAGCACGCTCGCCTCGAGCTGATCGACGCCGGGGTGCTCCGTCGGCATGTGGCTCGCGCCATCGAGCACCACCATGCGCTTCGGTGCGGCGAGCCTCTCGAAGAACCGCCGCGACAGCACGATGTCGGTCATCCGATCCACACCGGGGTGCGCGAGCAGCACCGGGCACACGCGGAACTCCTCGGGCTCGAGATCGGGGGCCGTCGACATCAGCGTGCGCAGGAAGCGCGCCGGCACCCAGCTGCCGCCGCCGAGGCGGTCCGCCTTGACCAGCGCCGAGAGCTCGGGTCGGTTCGAGATCTTGTGCATCTTCGACATCAGCGACATCGGCAGCGGCAAGCCATCGGTGAGGGGGGCGAGCTTGTCGAGCAGCCACAGCCCACCGGTGCCGAGGAGCCGCGTGCGCGCGAAGCCCTGGCGCACGGCCTTCTCGCGCGGATCGGCGAGCGTGGTCGCGACCAGCCCCACGACCTCGCGCGAGCGCGCCGCGGCCTGGTACGCGAGCAGGCCGCCGAGCGAGACCCCGAACAGCACGATCGGCCGGCCGTCGCGTGCGCGTTCGTGAGCGATCAGATCGCACACGCACTCGATCCACAGCGGATAGGTCATCTGTTTCCACGGCACCTTCGTGAGGCCATAGCCCGGCAGATCCGGGGCGACCGTCTCGTAGCCGTAGCGTTGCGCGAGCACGGCGGCGGGCGCCATCACGCGGCCGTACGCGCCGGCGCCATGGAGCACGATGACCTTGATCGGCGAGGTCGGCACCTCGAGACGGTCGAGGTGGACGTCGAGGCCGCGCCAGCGCCAGTACTCCTCACGCGGCGTGGACGTGGGCGTGCAGCGCATGCCCTCGGGGAAGAACGGCTGGTAGCGCCGCCACAAGGGGTGCGCGTCGTAGGTCGGGAGCTCGGTCATGTGCCCGTTGTGCCTCGGTCACCGCCCCGGGGCAGTGACCGCGCACGTCACACGACTGACCGCGCGAGCCGGCTCTCGAGCGGGGTCTTGCCCGTCCACCGCTTGAACGCGCGAAAGAACGCGCTCGGCTCGGAGAACCCGACGAGAAACGAGATCTCGGCGATCGACAGGCCATCGGCGAGGTAGCGCTGCGCGAGTTCGCGGCGCACGTCCTCGCGCACGGTCTGGAACGCGGTGCCCTCGTCCTTGAGCCGGCGCTGCAGGCTGCGGCTGGTCAACCCGAGCTTCGCGGCGACGTCGTCGATCGTCGCCTGATCGCTGCGGAGTGCTTCGCGCAGCGCCCGCTTCACGGATGCGGTCATGGTCGGATCCGCGGGTGCCTGGCGCGCGAGCTCGTCGGCCGCGCGGGTCAGGATCGCGAGCAGCTTGGGGTCCGCGGACGTCAGGCTCGCGTCGAGCGCGGCGGCGGGGATGACCAGCTGCG
>JAYVLW010000236.1:0-2506 GCA_043759315.1 Myxococcales bacterium | reverse complement strand
GCGCGTGTCATGCGACACGCCCTTCCTGGTCCGCGGTCGCCCGGCGCCCGGCCGCCAACCACCGTGCCCCATGGGACGTCGTGCTGCATCGTAACACCTCGCGCTGACCCGTCCTGACGCGCGCCGATCGGCGTGCTCTCCTCCGCGGCCCCGATGTTGGACCGCGAGCTCCGAGACATTCAGCGCGCGCTCGCGAAGTTCCGGAAGCGCCGCACGACGCGGTATCCGCCGCTGCTCCGCGAGCGGATCGCCGCGTGGGTCGCGGCGCGCCGCGAGCGGGGCGACTGGTGGCACGAGATCGCGGAGCCACTCGGGATTGCCGAGCAGACGTTGGCGCGGTGGGCGGAGCCGCGCGCCGCGGACGGGACGACGATGCTGCCCGTCGACGTGATCGACGCTCCGCCGATCGGGACGGTGACGCTCGTCGCGCCAAGCGGGCTGCGGATCGAGGGCGTCGCGATCGACGCTGCGATCGCGATCTTGCGGGGCCTCGCGTGATCCTCGGGACGAGCCGCGTGGTACGCGTATTCGCGTACCCGGCGGCGACAGATCTTCGCAAGGGCTACGACGGCTTGTACGGCCTGGTGCAGACCGGGCTCAAGCGCGACCCGCTCAGCGGCGAGCTGTTCCTGTTCGTCAATTCCGGCCGCAAGCTCTGCAAGGTCCTGCTGTGGGACGGCACCGGCCTCTGCATTTTTCAGAAGAGGCTCGAGAAGGGCACGTTCGCCAAGCTGTGGCGCGATGACGGCCAAGTCGTGCGTCTGACGCAGAGCGAGCTCGCGCTGTTCATCGAGGGCTGCGCGCTGGTCGGCAAGCACGTGCTGTCTCCTGTCGCGGTCGAGCGGAAAACTCTTGTTTCGGATCGCGCGATATGATCAATAGAGAGAGGTGTCCGTCGTCGAAGCCGACCTTGAGCGCGAGCAAGATATCGAAGAGCTCCGTCGGATCGCGCTCGCGCAGCACGTCCAGATCCAGCAGCTGATTCGCCAGCTTCAGCGGAAGTGCGACACGCTCTCGTTCTACACGGGCAACAAGGACGAGCTGCAGCAGACGCTGGCGCTGATCGAGAGCCTGACGAAGCAGGCGAGCAAGGTGGCCGAAGCGGCCAAGAAGCCGGCGTCGAAGCCGGCGAAGAAGAAGCCCGAGCGCTCCGGACCGACGGATCAGCCGCAGTTGCCGCGTGTTCCGCAGCGCTTCGAACTCGATGTCGCCGACCGCACGTGCCCCAGCTGCGGCGGTGGGCTCTTCGAGATGAAGGGCCAGGTCGAGACCTCTGAGATGATCGACGTCGTCGAGGTCAGCTATCACATCGTCCAAGTCGAGCAGCAGAAGTACGTGTGCCGCTGCGGCAGCTGCGTCGAGACCGCGCCGGGTCCCGAGCGCGCGCTCACCGGCAGCCGCTACTCGCTCGCCCTCGCGATCAAGATCGTCCTCGACAAGTATCTCGACCACATCCCCCTCGAGCGCCAGTGCCGGATCATGGGGCGCCAAGGTCTGGTCGTGACATCGCAGACGCTATGGGATCTGGCAAACGCACTCGCGCGCCGACTCCAGAGCATCGACGACGCGCTTATCGCGCACGTGATGGCGCAGCCGGTGATCGGCCTCGACCAGACCGGCTGGCCACGCCTCGACGGCACCGGCACCAAGCCGTGGCAGATGTGGTGCCTGACCGCGCCCGGTGTCGTCGTGCACCGAATCCGCGACGACAAGAGTGCCGCGACCTTCAAGGACCTCGTCGGCGCGTATCACGGCACAATTGTGTGCGACGACCTGTCGACGCACGATGCAGGTGCCCGGGCCAGTCCGGGCATCGTGCTCGCTGCGTGCTGGGCTCACGTTCTACGACGCTTCGAAGAAGCGATGCCGGATCACCCCGAGGCCGAGAAGGCGCTCGTGTGGATCGGCGCGCTCTACGATATCGATCGCAGCGCCGGCGGCAACGCCACGCGGCTCGCCGAGTTGCGTCGCACCGAATCGCCGCGCGTGCTTGCCGAGCTCAAGGACTGGCTCTGGTCGATGGCTACTCTGAAGTCGCTGTCGATCGGCAAGGCGGCGGCGTACGCCATTGGCATCTGGCCCAAGCTGATCCGTTTCGTCGACGACGCGCGGATCCCGCTCGACAACAACGGAACCGAGCGCGCGATTCGCGGGCCGGTCGTCGGCCGCAAGAATCACTACGGCTCGAAGTCGCGACGCGGCACCGAGGTCGCCGCCACGCTGTACACGCTCGTCGAGACCGCGAAGCTCCACGACCTCGATCCGGCCGCATACCTGCACGCGGCGATCGTCGCTGCGGATCGCGGCGAGGTGCTGATGCCGTGGGCGTTCGCGAAAGCAGCTGCGTCGCAGCCGTAGGTGATCACGACGCGGTGATCACGTCACGACGGGGTAGCGCGAGGTGTAACGATGGAACCCAGATCCTCCACGACACCGTTGTGGAGAGTCCTCGCGCCGATCTGCGTGATGGTCTTCATGGAGTTCCTCGCCATGGGACTTCCGCTCA
>JAYVLW010000235.1:0-7532 GCA_043759315.1 Myxococcales bacterium | reverse complement strand
CCCTTCGGGGGCATCGCGGTCTTGGACGACGAGCCGCACGCGACCGCGGCAGCCAGAACCAGCGCGGGTGTGATGATCCGAGGAGACATGAGGGCGCGTAGTTCGTCCATCCCACCATACCCTGTCAAGCAGTAAGGTCCGCTGATGATCCGACTCGCGGAGACCGCCCTGCTCGTGCGCGATCACGATGAAGCGATCGCGTTCTATGTCGGCGTGCTCGGGTTCGAGCTCGTCGAGGACACGCAGCTTCCGGCGAAGCGCTGGGTGCGCATCCGCGCCGGTGGTGCCGGCCTCGTGTTGCGGCGCGCGACGTCACCCGAGCAGCTCGCGCGGGTCGGCAACCAGACCGGTGGTAGCGTGCTCCTCTTCATCGAGACCGAGGACTTCTCCGGCACGCACGCTCACCTCGTGGCGAACGGCGTGCGGTTCATCGAACCCCCGCGAACCGAGCCCTACGGCACGGTCGCGGTGTGCCTCGATCTGTACGGCAACAAGATCGATCTGATCGCGCCGCGCCGCGGCTTCGAGGATCGCCGCGAGTAGCTCCGTTGGCTACGCGTGGTAGCCCTTCGCGCCGATCGTCTTGGCGAGCTCGCTGCGGATGTCTCCGGTCTCCGCGGCGCGCGCGATCACCGCCGAGAAGTCGTGCCGCGGGCGCCACCCGAGGTCGGCGCGAGCGCGCGCGCTGTCATACACGCGGTCGAGCGACGGCAGCATTCGCCACCCGAGCCGCTCGTAGAGCCGCGGCTGTTCCGGAACGCGACGGCGGACCACCGTGGGCGCGGCGAGCCGCAACTCGGCGGCATCCTCGCGATGGAACGGCGTGGGGGCGCTGATGATGTACCGGCCAAAGCCCAGCGCCGGCGCGCGCTCGAGCGCGCACAGGTGCGCGGCCACCACGTCCTCGATGTCGACCCGGCGGTAGAGGTACTCGCTCGCCTTGAGGTTCGCGTCGGCGTACGCGTCGCGTGCAGTGGGGTTGTCGTCCGCCTCCGGGAAGAACCGCGACGTTCGCAGGACGAGCACCGGGAGGCGTTGGTTGCGGTGCGCGAGCTGGCACAGGTCCTCCGCCGCGACCTTCGTGACGCCGTAGATGTTCTTCGGCACCGGCACCACGGCTTCGGTGATCCACGCCGCGGGCGCGTCCTCGGGCGGCACCAGCGCGTCACCGAACGTACTCGTGGTGCTCGTGTAGACGAAGGCACGGACACTCGAGCGGCTCGCGGCTTCGAGCAGGTGGAGGGTCGCGGTGATGTTCGTGTCGATGAACAGCTGACGGCTGTGCGTGGCGACGTGCGGCTTGTGGAGCGTCGCGGTGTGAACGACGGCGTCGACGCCCTCCATGCTGCGCGCAACGACGTCGGGCTCGGTGAGCGAGCCGACGACGTCGGTCCACGGGGATGCCAGTCGATCGACCCCGCGGACGGATCGCCCGGCCGCGCGCAGCGTGCGCACCATCGCTTCCCCGAGATGGCCCGAGGATCCGGTCACGAGGATCATCCGCGCAGCCTATCGCGAGCGGCGGACCTCCGCGAGCCGGGTACGCTCGGCGTATGGCCGTCTACAAGCTCGTCCGCTTCGCGATCCGCGCCGATGCTCGGCTCGATGCCGAGCGTGCGATGCACGCGTTCGCTTCCTACGTCCGCGCGGATCTCACGGGTACCTCGTGGACGACGTTCCGCGGTCCCGGGGAGCCCGCCCACTTCCTGTCGCTGATCCGGGCCGATCGCCCCACCGACGACGAGCGCCGGCGCAGCTCCCCCGGGCACCAGGCGTTCGTGGCGGCGATCACCCCGCTGCTCGATGGAGTGATCGAGGAGACGGAGCTCGAGCTGGTCACGTCAAGCGACCTCGCACCGCGGCACAGAGCTGGCGGACGACGGCGGCCGCGTTAACGCGGCAACATCGCGCGGCAGTGATCGCATCCCCACGCCTGCTGGTCGGGGAAGAACCGCGCCGGCGCGCCGCACGCCGGGCAGAACGGCGTCCGCTGCTCCTGCGGTGGCACGGCCTGCGGTGGCTGCATCGGCTGGGGCGTCGCCGCGAGGTTGCTCGAGATCTGCGCGGGCTTCATGCCGAGCGCGATGCCGAGCCGCTCGAGGAGCTTCTGCTCGCTCGGAGCGACGTGGCCGTCGGCGCTCGCAACCCGGTGCGCGGCCTTGAGCACGTCTTGCCGGCCCTGTTCGTTGAGGAAGCCCATGATCTGCCGGCAGTACGTTTCGACGTCGGCGGGCGCCCGGCTGGCTGCTTCGAGCTCGGCGAGCACCTCCGCGCGGGCCACCTGACGGTTCTCCGCGAACATCAGATACTCGAGCATCGCCGCGATCTCGGCTTCCTCCACCCGACCGTCGGCCAGCGTCATCATCGCGAGAACGCGGCGCGCGGCCTTCTGGCCTTCGGAGAGCACCGGGCCCTGCCCGTGCGCCATGCCGGCGGCCATGCCCGACATCAGCGACCTCGAGGCCTCGAGCACTTCGAGCTTGTAGGTTCCCTTGCATCCGGCGCACTCGACGTACTCGCCCGCAAGGTTCAACGGGATCAGCGGGATGAAGAACACGTGGAAGAACCTGCGCACCCGGCGGTGGCGATAGCCTCGGGTTCCCGAGCAACAGGGACAGTGGAACTCCCCCGGCGGCCCCTTCGAATACGTGATGCCGTAGGACCCGTAGACGATGATGAAGAGGATCATCCTCCCTAGCATCTCACGCTGGGCCCCCTCGACAGAGCGCCCGTCCGGTCGAACTATCAGGAGTGATCGACGTCGTCATGGTGCAGTGCTGGCTGTTCAGCCTCGAGATGTGCAACGGGGGCTCGCTCGACGTCCTCGTCAAGCTTCTCGATGCGCGGTGGCCGGCCCACTACCGCCCGCACGCGACCGCCTGAGTTATCGTCGGCGGCGATGAAGCCGAATTCCAAGCGAGTGATCGCCGACCTCGAGGAGCTCGCGACCCTGACCTCCACCGAGCGCGGCGCGCAGCGCGTGGCCTGGGGTCCGGTGTGGCGCGAGACACGCGCGTGGTTCACCCGGAAGCTCGCGACCGAGCTTGGCATCACCCCGGTCCGCGACGGCGCGGGGAACCTGTGGGCCACCCTTCCGGGCAAGGAGGCGCGGAGCATCGTGATCGGCAGCCACCTCGACTCGGTTCCCGGCGGTGGCTGGCTCGACGGCTGCCTCGGCGTGCTCGCCGGGCTCGAGGTCCTGCGACGGGCGAAGGCCGCGGGCACGCCGCCGCTCACCATCCACCTCGTGGACTGGGCGGATGAAGAAGGCGCGCGGTTCGGACGCAGCCTCACCGGCTCGGCGGCCTCGGCGGGTGCGCTCGATGCGAGGAAGGAGCTCGCGCACCTCACCGATCGCCAGGGCGTCACCTTGCCTGCAGCGCTGGCCGAGAACGACCTTTCGATCGAGAGCATGGGCACCGCGGCCGCCTACTTCGCCACGCTCGGCGCGATCGCGTACCTCGAGCTGCACATCGAGCAGGGTCCGGTGCTCGAGGAGATCGAGGAGCCGGTCGGCGTGGTGCTCGGCACCATGGGCGTCGAGCGCCATAGCCTGCGCTTCGTGGGCCAGGCCGCGCACTCCGGCGCCGCGCCGATCCATCTGCGCAAGGATGCGTTCCTCGCCGCTGCTCAGTTCGCGCTCGCCTGCCGCGAGATCAGCGTCAAGCACTCCGGGAAGACACCGCGCACGCGCGTGGTCGCGACCTGCGGCGTGGTCAAGGTGGAGCCGAACTTCGTGACCGCGGTACCCGGGTCGACCGAGATCTCGATCGATCTCCGCGCGCTCGACGCGAAGGTGCTGAGGCGCATGCTGACCGAGGCGAAGGCCGCCGCCGCGCGCGCGGCGAAGACCCACCTCGTGACGGTCGAGTGGAGCCCGCTCCTCCACATCACCCCGCGCCTGTTCGACGAGAGGCTGATGAAGATCATCCGCTCCTCGGTGAAGGACGTCACCGGCAAGGCGCCGGAGCTACCGAGCGGGCCACTCCACGACGCGGCAGAGATGGCCGCGGTGGTCCCCACCGCGATGGTGTTCGCGCAATCGAGCCCGGGCATCTCGCACACCCGGCTCGAGGACACCCCGCGGCCGGCGCTCGACAAGTCGATCCGGGCGTTCCTGATCGCGGTCGATCGGACCCTCGAGGAGCTGTCGGCACCGACGGGATCCGGCCGGAGCCGCGGGCGGGCCCGCTCGTCGTCATCGTCGAGGGCTACGGGCGCTCGATCCACGGCGCGGTCGCGATCTTCGTGAGATCCGGCTTCGAGCAGTCCTTGTAGGTCGGGCGGATCGAGCCCATCGCCCACGGCCCGGAGCCGCGGCACGGCACGTAGTGATCCATGCGGCGCGGCGGGAACCCGACGACCGGGGGCATCGCGGAGCGCGTTCCGACGAACGTCCCGAGCCAGTAGGCCGACGGCCACTCGATCTCCCACACCAGGGTCGATCGCATCGCACGCTTCGCCCCGTCGAGGGCCGGCGCGAACTTGAGGGCGAACGCCTCCTTGATCGCGATGTCCTCGAGGTCGTAGCCGGGCTTGTTCAGGAACTTGATCCGCACCACCGTGCCCTTCTCGTCGAGCTCGAGGAGCAGCCACGCCTTCGTCCAGGCATCGCTCAGGATCGCGCGATCGCTATAGGGCGGCGCCTTCGTCTCCACGTAGTTCGTGGACTTCGGCGGAGTCGCGGGTGCCACCTTGCCCTCGATCACGATCACCTCACCGGGGACGTCGCGGATCGGGGGCGTGTCATCGGCGGCGGCGATCCCGCAGGCGAGCGTGATGGCGAGCGAGAGACATCGGCCCATTCACCACGCTAGGCCGCCCGCCGGCGGCGGCGCACGCCCGAGGCGCTCACAGGCGCTGACGCGCCCGCCCACCACACGACCGGTGCTGTCGCAGGCGCTACCCCAGGGTGCGGAACTTCGCGGGCTCGACGAATTGCAGCCCCGTCAACTTCGCCCGCTTCGCCGCCTGCGCGACCTCCTCGCGCACCATGATCACGCTCGGCATCTCGGCGAGCCGGAACGCCCACGGCCACGACTTATCGACGCTGCCACACATCACGAGCTTCGAGATCGTCCGCATCTTTCCTGGCGCCACATCCGGCTTCCAGACCGACTTCTCGCGGTCCACCGCCTCGCGCGAGGCGAGGACGTTCGCGATCCACCAGCCCGTCTTGACGAGCTTCTTCGGCGCGATCGCGAGCTGCACGCGGAGCATCTCGAAGGCCCCGGGCGCGTTGTGCGCCAGCAGATCCTTGTAGTGCTGGTTCACGATCAACCAGCCGAACGAGTTCGCGGCCGCATCCTTGCGCAGGGCGCCGAGAGGAACCGCCTCCGCGGCGGTGTACTTGATCTTCGCTTCCTTCGGCCACTTCTTGCCGAGAGGTCTGCACAGGTCGAGCGCCGAGAGTGCTGCGCTCATGACCTTGGGATCGAACTCCCCGATGTGCGCGTCGCCGTCCTCGTAATGATCACACGCGACCACGTACCCCATGCTGTCCATCATGCCAGCTATCGTTCGCGGGGACGAGGCGAACCAGCTCGTCGTGAAGCCCCGCGCCCTCGCCGTGGTCCGTCAGCCGCGCCCCGATCAGCGCGTTCGCGCACCTGCCCGCGCGGAACCCGCCGCCCTTCGCGACGAGCGCCACGTCGCGTCGCTGCGCCGCGTCGTGTCGGACACGGACGATGATCGCGCCCACGACCGACTCGAGGCGAGCGAGCGCACCATCGGGGATGCCGCTCGCCGCATCCGGATGAAGCGTGACCGCGAGCGGCCCGTCGAGCGGTCGTGCCCATTGCGACCCCTGCGCTTTCTCGGTGGACACCGACAGCAGCACGAGCGGGAATTCCGCGGTCGGCCGCGTTGGCTCCGGTGCGGCCGCGGTGACGAGGTTGACCCGACCGCTCGCCGTCGGGAACGTGCGGTCGGGGAACACGACATCGGGGGCGAACGGGTGCTTCATCGGGCCGTTCGCCTCGAGGTGCTCGAGGGTGATGCCGTGCGGGGCGAGCTTGCCGGCGAGGATCCGGCGTTTCCACGCCCGCGCATCGCCGGCGAGCGCGTCGCCGAGCCCCACGCGCTGGGCGAGCATCTGCACGATCTCCAGATCCGAACGCGCGTAGTCGGGTCGCGGGATCACGGGGTTGGAGACGCCGACGTAGTGATGGCCGTACGAGCCCAGCAAGTCGTCGTCCTCGAGCAGCGTGTTCGTCGGCAGCACCACGTGTGCGCACTGCGCCGTATCGGTGAGGAACGTATCGACCACGACCGTCAGCTCGCGCGTCTCGAGGGCCCGAGCCGTGGTTGCCGAGTCGGGCAACATCACGACGGGATTGCCCGCGGTGATCCACACCGCGCGGATCGGCGGATCCGTCGCGGCGAGGATGTCGTGGCCGATCAGGGGTTCGTGGATGAACCGCGGCGCGCTGCCCTGGATGAACGAGGTGTCCATCGCGCGCCGGCGCTTCGCCTCGAACGAGACCGCGCCCCCCGGGATGCCGATGTTCCCGGTGATCGCACCGAGGGCATCGAGGGCGCGTACGATCGCGCCGGCGTTGTTGCGGCGACCCATTCCCCAGCCAACGAGGATCGTGGTCGGCCCCGCGTGCAGCTTCCGCGCGAGATCCTCGGCCGCCGCTTCCGGGACGTCCGCGGCCTCGCACCACGCCTCGAGCGAGCGCGACATCGCGAGCGCGCGGAAGTCGCCCAGGTGATCGCACCAGCGCGCGGCATCGGGGTGGGTCCAGCCGCGCTCGAACAGCACGCGGGCCGTTGCCAGCGCCAGCGCGAAGTCCCCGCCCGGCCGTGGCTGCCACACGCGATCGCACAGCTCCGCCGTCCGATGGTGCACGGGATCGATCAGCGTGAGCTCCGCGCCGTGCGCCTTCGCGTCGCGAAGGAACGGCGTCAGGTGGATCCACGACACGTAGATGTTGCGGCCCCAGATCAGGATCTGCTTCGCGTTGACGAGATCGGAGGGCTCGTTCGCCTCGTAGTCGCCGAAGTCCTCGATCTGCGCCCACTCGCCGGCCCCGGTGCAGATGTCACCGCGTCGATCGGTGACGGGACCGAACAGCTCGAAGAAATAGCTCGTGACGTGCTTCACGAACCCCATGCCGCCTGCCGAGCGGTAGTGGAAGATCGCCGCGGGCCCGGACTCGGCCTTGATCGCCAAGAGCTTGGCGGCGACGAGGTCGAGCGCTTCGTCCCACGTGGCCGGCGCGAGGCTTCCGTTCTTGCGAATCAGCGGAGTGGTCAGCCGCTCCGGCGAGTACTGGCGCTCGAGGTACTTGCTGGTGCGCGGACAGAGGAACCCCTGGGTGATCGGATGGTCCTTGTCGCCCTGGATCTTCGTGATCCGACCGTCCTCGACCGTGGCGACGATGCCGCACACATCGGGGCAGTCGCGGTTGCACATCGTCTTCTTGATCTCGACGGTCACGGCGCTCGTATCATGCCTGATCTCCGCGGGTACCGTCGATCTGTGCTGCTCCGCGGAGCGCACCGTTGTTACGGTTGCGCATGCTTCA
>JAYVLW010000234.1:0-5809 GCA_043759315.1 Myxococcales bacterium | reverse complement strand
GTGTAACCGCAACGAGGGTGCCGTGCACTGTGTGCTCGACGGTCGAGGTTCGGCCGCGAGAGGACCGCTATGCCACGCCTGGCTCATGGGATTGGTTTGTTCGGAGCGTTGGTCGTCACGACGGGGGTCGCGCTCGCGCAGCCCGCCGGCAACATCGCGATCGATACGTTCAAGCCCGCGATGGATTCGCGTGGCTACCTGACCCTCAACTCGTCGCAGCCGCTCGGGCACAAGGAGGTGTCCTTCGGGCTCGGTGCGCTGTCGTGGGGGCATCGCCTGCTGGAGTTCGAGGGCGGCGGGGCGTCGTACTCCGTCGACAACGTGCTGACCGCGACCCTGATCGGCGCGTTCGGCGTCAAGGCCGGGCCACTCGAGCTCGAGCTGGGCGCGTCGCTGCCACTCGCGATCCTCTCCGGCGATCGCGGTCCCGACAACCTCGGCGAGGCCGGCAATCCGAACGACGACATGCGGTTCAGGGTCGACGGCCAGGGCCTCGGTAACCTCGGCGTGCACCTCAAGATGCGGTTCTTGAAGACGAGCCGGAAGCCGCACATCGGCCTCGGCGTGATCGCGAGCCTGTACCTGCCGACGGCGACGAAGGATCGGTTCCTCGGCGAGGCGAAGCTCGCGCCGCAGCTGATGGGCATCCTCGACAAGGAGTTTGGCTATCGCGGTCGGTTCCGCATCGCGCTCAACGCGGGCATCCGCATGCGGTCGACGACGACGTTCACCGATACCGGCGACGGCGGCGCGATGCCGACCAACGGCACGATCACGGCCTCGGGCGAGGTCCCCATCGGCCTCGGCGTGGCCTACGCGATCGCGCCGCAGAAGTTCGAGATCGTCGGCGAGGTGTTCGGCTCGATCCCGCTCGGCACCAACCAGGACTACCAGCCGGCCGAGGCGATCGGCGGGGTCAAGCTGTACCTCGCGCACAACTCGTTCCTCTCCCTCGGCGCGGGGCGCGGCCTGCAGCCGTCGAAGGGCGGCAGCCCGGACTTCCGCGGCTTCATCGGCATCGTGTTCGAGCCCAGCGTGGGGGACAAGGATGGCGACGGCATCAAGGACGACCTCGACAAGTGCCCGCTGATCCCCGAGGACTTCGACGACTTCGAGGACGAGGACGGCTGTCCCGAACCCGACAACGATCACGACCAGATCCTCGACGGTGACGACAAGTGCCCGAACGTTCCCGAGAACCGCGATGGCTTCCAGGACGAGGACGGCTGCCCGGACAACCACGGCAACGATCGCGACGGCGACCGGATCAACGACAACATCGACAAGTGCCCGGACGATCCCGAGGACTACGATGGCTTCGAGGACGAGGACGGCTGCCCCGATCTCGACAACGACAAGGACACGATCCTCGACGTCGACGACTTGTGCCCCGACGTGCCCGAGGACTTCGACAAGTTCGAGGACGAGGATGGCTGCCCCGATCTCGACAACGACAAGGACCGGATCGTCGACACTCTCGACAAGTGCCCGCTCGAGCCCGAGAACTACAACAACAACGAGGACGAGGATGGCTGCCCGGATCGCGGCATCACCGAGCTGACCGGCAGCGGCATCGTGACGCTCGAACCGATCCAGTTCGAGTTCAACAAGGCCGTGATCAAGAAGACAAGCTATCCGGTCCTCGATGCGGTGATCGCCACCATGAACGGCAACCCGGATATCTCCCTGATCGAGGTCCAGGGCCACACCGACGAGCGCGGCGATGACGCCTACAACCTCGACCTCTCGGACCGGCGCGCGGCCGCGGTCGTGGACTACCTGACCACCCACGGCACGAAGGCCGAGCCCGACAAGCCGGTCGCCGGGGCGCGCCTGACCTCGCAGGGGTACGGCGAGACCCAGCCGGTGGATCGCCGCCACAACGAGAGCGCATGGGCGACGAATCGCCGCGTGGCGTTCATCATCCTGAAGCGCGCCACGGACTGAGCTACCATGGCGCCGATGCGCCTCGCTGGACTGCTCGTGATCTTGCTCGCCGCTTCGGCGAGTGCGGCGCCGAAGACCGAGGTCGTCCCGCCGGCGACGTTCGAGGAGCCGAAAGCGCTCGCCGCGTTTCGCACGGCGCTCGCGGCACAGCAGGCGGGCAACGCGACCCACGCGCTACGCATCTCGTACTTCGGTGATTCGCTGACCGCCGACGATCAGATCACGCACGCGCTCCGCGAGAAGCTCGATGGGCTGCTCGGCGATGGTGGTCCTGGCTTCGTGTGGGCCGTGCCGCCGCACCCATACTGCCAGCATCGCGCGATCGCCCGCGCGAGCAGCGGCACCTGGCGCACCTTCGGCGTCTCCACGGTGCAGCCACCAGATCACCTGCTCGGTCTCGGTGGCAGCGCGGAGACCGATGGCGGTGGCTCGATCCGTCTCGTGGCGAAGGCGAACGTCACCGGCATCGATCTGCACTATCTGGCGCAGCCGAGGGGCGGCGAGCTCGCGGTGTTCGCCGAGGGCAAGGAGGTCGGCACCGTGCAGACCGCCGCCGAGAAGAAGCAAGCCGCGTTCGCGCAGCTCGCGATCCCGGATGGCGCGCGCAAGTTCGAGCTCCGTGCGCGCGGCAAGGTCCGGCTGTTCGGCGCATCCCTCGAGAACGCGAAGGGCGCCGTGGTCGATAACCTCGGCGTCGTCAACGCCACGGCGAAGCAGCTCGCGAACCACAACCTGCCGGAGCACTGGCAGAAGCAGCTCTCGCACCGCGATGCGGATCTCGTCGTGATCATGCTCGGCACGAACGAGGCCGAGTGGCTCGTGCCGCGCGGGCAGGGCATGGCGGAGCACGAGAAGCTGTTCGGCGATCTTCTCGAGAGCGTGCGCACGGGGAACCCGAGCGCGTCCTGCCTCGTGGTGTCGCCGCTCGATCAGACCGACTACACGCTCGAAGGGATGCCTCCGCGCGCGTCGATCCCCGAGATGGTCGCAGCGCAGCACCGTGCGGCAACCGCTCACGGCTGCGCGTTCTGGGACACGTACGCGTGGATGGGTGGCAAGGGCGCGTCGAAGGTCTGGTACCGGCGCGGCCTCGTCGTGAAGGACTACCAGCACCCCACGACCAACGGCGCGGTGCGGATCGCGAACGCGCTCTACGCCGGCCTCACCGCCGCGCAGTGATGCAACTCGACCGCCGGCCCCGTGTCCTCCGGGCGTGAGGCTCGCGGCCGTGCTCGTCGTCGTTCTCGCGCATGTCGTGGATGCCGCGCCCTCGGAGCACACCGAGGAAGAGCTCGTCGGCGTGATCACGATGCAGCCGCGTGCACCGCACGCGCCGCAGTACGCGCTCGCGCTA
This sequence comes from Myxococcales bacterium, assembly GCA_043759315.1. Lineage (GTDB taxonomy): Bacteria > Myxococcota_A > Polyangia > Haliangiales > Haliangiaceae > JABFXX01. Next base: position 2,508 of record JAYVLW010000234.1, on the reverse strand, counting down.
CTCGGTCGGCTGAAGCGCGAGCAGCGAATGGCCGAGCATACGGCGTGGGTGGATCGCATGCTCTCGATGCCACGGCTGCTAGCCGGTCGCGAGGAGCTGATCCTCGCGCTGCAGAACATCCAGATCGCGCAGCGGTTCCTCGACGCGCGGCTGTCGATGGCTCACGCGACCAGGAGTCGTCTCCCGGAGGACTGGCGGCGCGCGGCGCGTGCGTTCGTCGACACGGCCGACGTGTCGCGGCGCTGGTCCGAGTCCCCCGACGTCAGGACCGGGCACCGCGTGGTCAGCATCACCGACGACGCGACGTACTACGCTGGGTGGTGCTGGGAGCAGGCAGGTGAGGTGCTCGAAGCCCTGGCCAGCTACGGGGCGGTGCCACGAGGAGACCTGCGCGCGGGCGCCGCACAGCGCATCGTGACTCTGGGCGTACGCTCGGTGGTGCGCCTGCATGTCGACGGTGCGGCATGGCTCGCGCGTTGATCCTCGCCGTGCTGGTGTGCGTCGGCCAGGCGCACGCCGAGCCTACCGAGGAACAGCTCGTTGGCGTGATCTGGCTCGAGACCGCGGCGGCGCTCGTCACCGATTGACGGTGCGCATCGCGGCGTTGGATTCCTCCGTCGCGAGCTGGATGCGCACGCGGACCGGGCGATCGTCGTGGTCGGTATCGAGATAAATCGGATACACGCCGTCGCCCCAGCTCGTGAAGAACAGGAGCATCCGCGAGCCGCCGAGCTCGATCTCGCCCGCGCCCTTCGGGTTCGCGCGGGCCGCGGCCAGGGCGTGGAAGTGGTGCGAGTGCGGACGGAAGTCGGTGGCGAGCAGCCACTTGTTCTCGGCCTTCTTGCGCTCGGCTTCGATCAGCTTCGCCTCGGCAGCTGCGATGGTCAGGTTCGACCAGCCGTACCCGTCACGGGTGCGCGGCGCGCGCATCACCGACGCGAGCTGCTTCTCGTCGCGGCCCCAGAACATCACGTCGGCCAGGCCGTCGAGGCTGTCGTCGTGCTGCCACTGATCGAGAGCCGTGTGATCGACACAGACCAGGCGCGCGAAGTCGACGCCGGCCTCGCCGAGCTTCTTCGACGCATGCACCTCGCCATCGCCAACGACGACCGAGATGTGATCCCAGCAGTCCGCGAACCTCCCGCGGCCCACGCGCGCTCCGACGACCGAGAGCTCGCGATCCGCGGGAACGTTCGCCTTGACGATCGCCGGCTCGAGGGCAGGTCGTGGCAGGTAGCCGTGGAGGCCGATGTCGAAGATCGCCAGCTTGCCCGACGGGCAGGTGATCGCTCCGAGCAGCTCGGTGCGGACCGGAGGAGCGGCCAGCTTCGGCGCAGCTGTTCTCGGCGCAGCTTTTCTCGGCGCAGCCTTTCTTGGCGCGGCTTTTCTCGGCGCGGCCTGCTTCGGCGTGGCCGTCTTCCGCTTCGGCGCAGCGGCCGTCGTCTTCGGCTTCGCCCGAAACGCAGAACGCGGCGCTTTCGCACCGCGTCCCTTGGTCGCTGGTTTCTTGGCGCGGGGCATGCCCCGAGCGTACGCCTACTCGATGTCGCCCTTCAGCATGACGTAGCCGTCATCCGAGCCGATCTTCATGTTCCGCATCTGCAGGCCACCGATGGCCGGGAGCGGGATGTTCACGAGGAGCTTGCTGATGGTCTCGATCTGACCCTTGAGGCAGCCCTCGGTGGCGAGAGCGAGGTCCTCGTTGGTCAGGCGCGTCGCGTTCGCGATGTCGTCCATGACGGTGACCTTCGCCGTGGGCTTGCCGAGCTCGAGCGCGACACCGTAGCCGTTGGCCGCGGGGACGACCTTGAGCTCGATGGCCGCGTTGATGGCGGCCTTCGCGACCGGGGTGCCGTGGTCGGTGTACGTCGCGATCATGTCGCCGAGGATGACCTTCAGCTTGCCGTCGGCCGGGTCTGCCGAGATCATCGGCGGGAGGCTCATCGCGATGTTCGTGTTGTCGAACGTGCCGCCGGTGGCCGGCATCGCGAGGTTCATCAGGCCGGTCTCCTTCATCTCGGCCATCATCTGGTTGACGAGGTCATCGGCGATCCCGAGAGCGAAGCCGTTACCTGGCTCCATGTTCGGCATCGCGTTGTCGGTGAAGATGAAGCCGGGGCTGGTCTCCGTGCCCTTGATCAGCATCTTCGTGTTGAGCGTGATCAGCGCGCCGGTCGCGTCGATGTCGATGGCAGACGGGTCGACCTCCATCTGCAGCGTCTTGCCCATGACGTCCACCGACTGCGGCCCGGCGAGCCCGCCGAGCGCCTTGTTCATCATCGGCTCCATGGCGAGCGGCGCGGCCTTCGAGATCACGTAGCCCGCGATCTTGTCGAGGCTGAGGAAGTCGATGACGGCACCCGGAATGCCTGACGCCTGGATGTCGAGGCCGGTGATCGTCACCGTCTCGCCGGTCAGGGAGGTCTTGAAGCCCTGCGGGCCATTCGGCGTCACGACGAGCGTGCCGGCGACCACGACGCGCGCCGCCTTGACGCGCACGGTGTTCGA
>JAYVLW010000233.1:0-3190 GCA_043759315.1 Myxococcales bacterium | reverse complement strand
CGCGTGCAGAAGGCATCGATGCGTGCGGCGGGCTCGGCCGCGGGCGGGGTGAGGACGAGCTCGGAGGCGAGGAGGGCATAGCGCGCCCACATCTCGGCGCCGACGGCGGCGTGGTAGTCGGTGCTGCCGCGCACCAGCTTCATGCGCGTCACGTCATCGATCAGATCGGTCTCGGCGTGCTGATTCGTCAGCATGACGTCCGCGGCGGCGATGCAGGCGGCGCGATCGGACCGCGCTGCGCAGGTGGCGCGCCCGACCTCGATCATGCAGCGGGTGCTCGGCCGGGTGGTGTTGACGCGGCACCTCGTCCGCACCGCGGTGTTGAGCTCGATCTCGAGCGTGACGCGGGCGGGCCCGAGCTTCGCGAGCGCATCGAGCGATGCGCGGAGGTGCGCGACCCGCGCGCTCTCGGAGTAGGTCGGCTCCGCTGCTGCCGTGATCGGAGCGTGCAGCGCGAACACCGTGCCGAGCATCCCGATCGCACGAAGCGACACCTTCGACCGACGTGGTCCGCGCAGCCGCGGCGGCCCCCCGCTGCGAATCACAGGCGGCCTCGCTGCGGCAGGTAGACGCGACGAAACGCATCGACGAACGCGTGGAGATGCTGCTCGATCGGAAACACGGCGACGAGGTCCTGACGGTCGAGGAGCGCGGCATGGGCGAGGAACGGATCCGCCTCGACGAGCGGCTCGAGGGCGAGAAGCGTGAGCTCGGTGTCCACGATCTCGATGGTTGCCATCGGCGTCGGCGGGCTACTCGCCGAAGTCGGCGCCGCATTCGACGTCGGCACCGTGGTCACCGATGGCGGCGTCGCCGCGCTCCCGGCTGCCGCCCCGTCGGCGGGCGCCACGGGAGGCTCGGGCCCCGAGGCCGGCGGGTCATCGATCGCGGTCGTCCCCTCGATCTTCGTCCCCGCGGAGGCGCCGGCATACCGGTGTCCGCCGAGCAGCAGCGCGACGGCCTTGTAGACCTCGAGCGGCCCCGACCCCGCCGGCGCGATCGCCGCGCCATGCACCTCGCGCAGCACGAGCTGCGCGCCCTCGAGCGTGATCGTCTTCGCCGCCACGGGCTTCGCGCCATCGAACATCAGGCAGCTCACGCTCGTCACCGATCGCGCCGGCGGCGGCTCGGGCAGGGTCGCCGGCTCGCCGAGCTTGCCCGCGAGCTCGCGCATCGCGATCTGCCGCTTGCGGCGATCGAGGACGGCATGGATCGAGGGCAGCGCATCCGAGTCCGCGAGAAACCCCTCGGGATCGGCGGCGAGCCTCGTGCACGCATCCGTCGCAGCGCCCCAGTGGATCGTGTAGTCGCTGCAGCTCGCCGTGGTCCCGAACCTCGTCGCGAACAGGAGCTGTCCGAACACGTGCTCGAACACGGTGTTCGCGGGCGTGCTCGCGGTCCACGCCGGCCACAGCGGCAGGTCAGCATAGTGCGCGGAGCACGGAGGATGACCGGTGAACCGCTGGCCGAAGCTGCGCGGGTGCGGATCGGGCAGGTCGGTCCAGATGTGATGCGAAGCGTGCGGTGTGCCCGTCACCGCGTGCTGGATGTCGGCGAGGAGATCGCGGACGTAGTCGAGCCGGGTCCGCACGCCGTGCACGCGCGCGGACAGCGTGTCGATGGGCGCGGCGACGCTCGTGGCCTCGCCGAGCTTGCGGTACGCATAGTGGAGAAAGGGCTCGTCGAGCTGGCGGCGCGTGCACACCTCCACGACCTTCGCGGCCGTCTTCTTCGGGGCGATGGTGAGGGTCTTCGGCGCGCACGAGCCGAGCGTCTTCGCGTAGCCGAGCGCATAGGCGCGCTTGACCAGGGCGCAACCGGCCTGGTCGACCTGCGGTGGTTCGACGGCTGGCTCGGCGTCGGGCTCGGGCTCGGCGGGCGCCTCGGGATGGCAGTACTCGGAGCGCGATGGCTTCGTCAGATCCGCGGGTACGTTGCCGATCCGCGCGGTGGCCTCGTTGCCGAGCGTGCCGAGCGCGATGGTGGCGAACACGACGACGAGCGCGGCGCGCTGGGCGAGGGCAGGGAGCTCGCGCGGAGCGATCGCGTCGTCGATGATCGCGGGCTTGCCGGCGCGCACGGCGATCGCCGTCCTGCTGCGCAGCCTCGGCCGCCAGCCGAAACCAACGAGCGCCGCGCACGTACTCGCGAACACGCCGATCGCGAACGCGCTCGCGGCGGAGAGGTGCACGAAGTGCTCGGCGTCGAACGCGCCGCGCCACGCACCGATCGCGATCGCCGCCGCGGCGAGCACGATCGCCACCAGGCTCTTGATGCCGATCACGCCCGCCCCATCTCCGCACACAGCGGTCCGGCCCTATCGCGTGGACACGTCACTTCTGCACCAACGGCTGCGAGACCACGAGGTCCTCGATGGTGATCCGCCGGTTCTTCGCCCGCGCGGTCTGGATCACCGCCTTCTCCTCGTCGGTCAGCGTGCCCTCGATGGGCGGCGGCATGACCTGCGGCGTGTTGTCGGCGTGGGTGCACAGCACCACGTGGTCGGGCACCTCGCTCGAGTGCAGGCGGATCTCCTGATACACGGCCCAGGCGCGCTGGTATCCGAGCTCGAAGTTCTTGTCCTTCTGGCCCACGTTGTCGGTGTGGCCGTGGATGACCAGCTTGCGCTGCGCGAGGCCACCCTGATCGAAGTCGAGGACGCCCGCGGTCTTGTCGCCGAACAGCTTCGCGATCGCGTCCTTTCCGTCGGGCGCGAGGCTGGTCTTGCCGGAGGCGAACAGGACGTCGCCCGGGAGATCGACCATGCGTACGGTCTGGTCACCCATCCCGACGCCGAAGCCGGTGCCAAGGTTCGCGGTCACGGTGGCCTTGGAGCCGTGGTCGATCGACCACACGATCACGAAGAACGCCATGATCTGCGTCATCAGGTCGATGTAGATGATCGACCACAGCGCGCCGTGGCCCTTCTTCGGAGCGCGCGGCCGGCGAGCTCTCATGCCTGGACCTCGATGTCGGCCCCGTTCTCGACCAGAACGTCGAGAGAGTGGACCAGGATCTCGTAGTCGTACTCGAGTGCCTTGATGCGCTGATCGAAGCGCGAGGCGATGGTCATGTAGACCGAGGCGAGGATCGCGCCGAATAGCGTGCACTGCAGCGAGATCGCGAGCTGCGGCGACAGGTTCTCGATCGACGTGTTCGACCCGAGCCGATCGAACATCCCGATCAGGCC
>JAYVLW010000232.1:0-3816 GCA_043759315.1 Myxococcales bacterium | reverse complement strand
GGCGCACCGCGATCGAGCGTGCCACCCAGCTCCACCGTCGCGGGCACCGGGTGCGGAACACGCATGCGGCCGTCGGGGTCGATCCAGAACCAGTGCCGTGCGAGAGGCGCGTTCACTCTCGTGCGGCCGCTCTCGGTCTGGAGCGTCGTCGCATGCTCGACCGCGTCGAGCGCGTCCTCGATCGAGCGCGAGATCCTGGTCGCGATGCCGGTCGCGGCCTGTCGCTGCCGCTCGTCCTGCGCCGCGATCGCGCCGCGCTCGTCGCGGTAGGACACCGCGCCCAGATAGGCGATGCCGCCGGCCGGAACGAGCAACGCCGCGACCGACAGCACGTAGAACCATGCGCGGCGTGGCTTCACCACCATCCCGAGCATAGCGCGTTGCGGCGCGTGCGCCTGATCGCTATCGTCCCGCGGCCATGCCGCAGTCGTTGATCGTCGTGCCGACCTACAACGAGCGCGACAACGTGCGGTCGGTCGCCGCGCAGTTTCTCGCGGCGCTGCCGGGCACCGAGCTGTTGTTCGTGGACGACAACTCCCCCGACGGCACGGGCGCGATCCTCGACGGGCTCGCCGCTGCCGAGCCGCGGATCCACGTGATGCACCGCGCGGGAAAGCTCGGCCTCGGCACGGCGTACGTGGAGGGCTTCGGCTGGGGCCTCGCGCGCGGCTACGAGTACCTGTTCGAGATGGATGCCGATGGCAGCCACGATCCGAAGTATCTCCCCACCATGCTCGCTCTCGCGGAGGACGGCGCCGACGTCGTCATCGGGTCGCGCTACGTCCCGGGCGGTGGCACCGAGAACTGGAGCCTCGGGCGCAAGGTGATCTCGCGTGGTGGGGGACTGTATGCACGTACCGTCCTTGGCATCGAAGTGCGCGACGTCACGGCGGGGTTCGTCTGCTGGCGCCGTGCCGCCCTCGAAGCAATCGAGCTCTCGACCGTGAGCTCCAACGGTTACAGCTTCCAGATCGAGATGAAGTACCGCGCCCACCAGAAGGGTCTGCGGATGGTCGAGACCCCGATCATGTTCGTGGACCGGCGTGTAGGACAGTCCAAGATGTCGCGCGCGATCTTCGCGGAAGCCCTGCTGAAGGTGTGGGCGCTGCGATTCCGCAGACCTTCGTGATACGGTCGTCAGCGAGTCGTCGTGGTCATCCTCAAACTACGCATCCGAACGGCCGACGAGTGGCGCGGTCTCGCGCCAAGCGACACGGTCGGCGAGCCGGTGTTCATCCCCACCACAGACGAGCTCGAGCCCGGTCAACAGGTGATCATCGAGGTTTCCTCGAACCTCCTGCCCAACAAGGTCCTCGTCCGCGGCGCCGTCCAGACCTGGCGCCCAGCTCTCCCGCGCATGCGCGTCCGCGCGGGCGCAACGGTCGAGCTCGCGAATGACGAGCAGATCAAGCTGACGTTCCTCCACGACGTGTTCTCCGGCAAGCGCACCGACGTGCCCCGCCGCCGTCACCACCGCCTCCCCGTCTCGGTCAACGTCCGGTACCGCGTCGCGAACAGCTCGAGCTTCATCGACTCCGCGATCTCCGAGATCGGCGTCGGCGGGGCGCTGCTGACCACGCAGGTGCCGCTACCCATCGAGACCGAGCTGACGGTCGAGGTCGTGCCGCCGGGCGCCGCGGCGCCGATCGAGATCACCGGCCGGGTCTCGTATCACGTGCCCTCCGGCGGATCGGGTCTGCGCTTCGTCAGCCGCGACGGCGATGGAGATCGGCGACTTCGCGAGCTGATCCGGCGCCTGCGAGCGTCGTGAAGCGGCCGCCCCCGCGCAAGGGGCCGGTCCGCGGAACGACCCGGACGCTCGAGACGCAGTCCGCCGCGCAGGCCATCCTGCGCGCGCTCCAGCACCACGGTCTGTCCGACGAGATCCGCGGCCAGCGCGTGATCACCGAGTGGACCGAGCTCGTTGGGCCGAAGGTCGCCGCGCGCACGCGGCCCGATGGCATCTCCGAGCGGGTGCTGTGGGTCGAGGTCGCGACGAGCGCCTGGCTGCACGAGCTGAACATGCTGAAGGCGCAGCTCCTCAAGGGCCTGATCGGTCGCCTCGGCGAGCCGCGGCTGTTCGAGGACATTCGGTTCAAGCTCGCGGGGCGCAGCCGGCGCGAGGTGACCACGGTGCCCAAGCCGCGCGAGCCCGCGCCCCTCCCGCTGCCGAGCGGCATCCCCGCGACGGGCGCGCGCCGCGAGCAGATCGTGAGCGAGGTCGCCTCCGTCGACGACGAGGAGCTGCGCGAGCTGATCGCCCGCGTGCGGATCACGAACGATCGCTGACCGCCTACTTGGACACGCCGGCGAGCGCCGAGCCGCCCACCGTGAGCAGCGCCGCCAGATCTTCGTCGTTGAACCGCAGCATCGCGCCGAGGAAGTAGTCGCGGCCGAACCGGAAGGTATCGAACTGCGTCGGCACGTCGGACGTTCCCTTCACGATCTGGAGGTACTGCGGGTTGTTGAGCAGCTCGTCGACGCCGCCCAGGACGTAGAAGTGCTTGAACATCTCGTACGCCATCGCGAGCTTGACGCGTGGGTAGTCGTCGAACGAGGCATCGAACGCGTCGACGGAGAACCGCAAGCCGTGGCCCCACCACTTGAGGTCGACATCGGCGCCGATGCCGCCGGTCGACTCCTTGATGCCATAGCGCAGCGTCAGCCACGAGAACCGCTTTGCGAACTGGAACGTGAAGCGGATCGAGTCACTGATCGTGCTCTTGCGGACCCAGTAGTTCGGATCGACCGTGGGATCGAATTCGAGGGTGACATCCGGGTAGTTGCCGCGCGGGCCCTTCTCGAGCTCGATCAAGTAGTACTTGTCGGGCCGCGTGTGCAGCTCGACGGTCACGTAGTGCCGCGCGAGCCCGGCGAACACGTTGTACTCGCTGCGTAGACCGACGTACGCCTTGAGGCCGAACAGGGTACCGAGGAAGCCCTTCGCATCCTCGGTGATCGCCTCGACGTTGTCGGCGATCGCCGGATCGTTGACGAGGCGGCCGAGCGTGCCCTTGTCCTGGTCGATCTTCGCGGTGATCGACTCCGAGTTCGAGATCACGCCATCGAGCTTGTCGAGCTTGCCGCGCAGCGCATCTCCCGTGGTCTTGAGCTCGGCCTTCGCGGTGGCGACCAGGTCCTTCGCCTCCGCCGACGCGGCATCGAGGTTCTCGAGGATCTTGTCGATCTTCGGATCGGCGCCCTTCGTGATGCTGCGCAGATCGTTCGCGATCTGCTCGATCTTCTGCATCGACCGATCGGCGCGCTCGATGATGTCGGCGACCGTGCCGGCCTCGCGCTGGACGAGGCCATCGACCCGCGTGGCCACCGACTGCAGCGGCCCGTTGACGACGCGCCGCACGTCCTCGGAGAGATCGCGCACGCTCTCGAGCACGCGATCCACGTTCGGCAGGGTCTGCTCGATGCGGTGCATGAGCTGATCCGGCGTGGTCGCCTCGATCACGTTCGGCACCTGCTTGCAGGGATCGGACTTCGCGCGGTCCTTGTCGGTGTACGTGGCGCACGTCGGCCCGAGGAGCGTGAACGTCTGCTTGGTGCCGTCGGGGAGCTGCTTGATGTCGTCGCCTGGATCGATCTCGAGGTAGTTATCGCCGAGGAGCGAGGTGGCCTTCTTGACCACGATGCCGCTCGTGTAGACCTGGATGTCCTTGCTGATCTTGAACGTGACGCGCGCGTAGCGCCCCTGGACCTCGAGGTTCGTCACCTCGCCCTGGGCGATCCCGGCGACCACGACCTTGCTGCCGATCGGCAGGCCCGCCGCATCGCGGAACTTCGCGACGAGCGAGTAGTTCTCCT
>JAYVLW010000231.1:0-3730 GCA_043759315.1 Myxococcales bacterium | reverse complement strand
GGACCAGCGCCTGGCGGCCGACGTGACGTACGCGTTCATGACCGACGACTGGGACGATCGCATCGACGCGGTCAGCCGCGGGGTGCTGGGCATGACCGTTGCGTGTGCGCGTTGCCACGATCACAAGTTCGATCCGATTCTCACGAAGGACTACTACGCGCTGGCCGGCATGTTCGCCTCGACGATGAGAGCGGAGCGGCCGCTGTTCGAGGTCGAGCCGCAGGTGGAGCAGCGCTACCTGTGGATACAGCGGCGCCTCTTCGATCTGGCGTACTCGGCGAACCTGGCGACGAACGAAGCCTCGACGTTTGTCGAGCCCGAGACGCGCGTGGCGACGTGGAAGAGGGAGATCGAGGGGCTGAAGACCGAGATGCTCGCCCTGCAGGATCGTTATCCCAAACTGGTGCAGAACGTTCAGCGATTCTGGACCTTTCCGTCGCCGCGGCCGACCGTCCCTCCGGCCGTCGCCGCACCACCGCCACCGGTACCGCCTGCTGCCACGGCGCCGCGGCCAAATCTCGCCTCTGAAGAGCCGTTCATGCAGGCGGTCTACGACGCCGCGCAGTTTGTGAACGGCGACGACAAGACCTATACCTTCATCGACTACAAGCCGGGCGAGGCGCGCGACATGCCGGTGCTGCGCGTCGCCAACGTCAACGCTCCAGGCGAGATCGCACCGCGCGGCTACCTGACGGTGCTCTCGCGCGGCGACCCGCGGTTTACCGAGCCGGGTTCGGGTCGGCTCGAGTTCGCCAACCGAATCTTCTCGGATTCGCCGGGACTGGCAGCGCGCGTGATCGTCAATCGCGTCTGGGACTGGCATTTCGGACGGCCGCTTGTGGCCACGCCGAGTGATTTCGGCGTGCAGGGAGAGAAGCCCTCGCACCCCGAGCTGCTCGACGATCTGGCCGCGCGACTGATTGTTCACGGCTGGTCGCTCAAATGGCTGAACAAGGAAATCATGCTGTCGGCGGCGTATCAGCAGAAGAGTCAGCCGCGCGCGGATGGGGACGCGATCGATCCGGCCAACGTCCTGGTGTGGCGCATGAACCCGCAGCGCCTCGACGTCGAGTCGTATCGCGATTCCCTGCTGCGCGCCGCCGGGCGCCTTGACGACAGCGTGTATGGTGTCTCGAACGATCTGCAGAGCGAGACGTTCGTACGGCGGACCATCTACGGGCGCGTCAGCAGGAACAACACCGCGACGTTGCTCAGGCTGTACGATTTTCCTGACGCAAATCAGACCAGCCCCGGACGCGACCTCACCACCACCTCGCTCCAGCAGTTGTTCGTCATGAACAGTGCCTTCATGCGTACGCTCGGCGACGCGCTGGCGGAGAGAGTCAGGCCCGACGAGACCTACGCGCTCAAGGTCCGCCATCTGTATCGTTTGGCGTTGTCGCGCGATCCGACGCCGACCGAACTCGAGGAGGGGCGCACGTACTTGACCAAGGGCACGGTCGAGCGTTTCGGCCAGATCCTGCTGTCCACCAACGAGAAGATATTTACGCCATGAAGCACCTGCGCGACACGTCCGGCCCGCCGTCCCGGCGCGAGATGATTCTGTCGTTGTGCGGCGGCATCGGCTCGATCGGCTTTGCAGGCCTGCTGCAGGATCTGTCGATTGAAGGTGTGAGCGCGGCCGGCCTCGGGCATTACACCGGTCCGGCGCTTCCGCAGAGGGCAAAGCATGTCATTTGCCTCTTCATGGCTGGCGGACCGTCACAGCTCGACATGTTCGATCCCAAACCGGATCTCCTGAAGTGGGCGGGGCAGCGGCCCGGGGCGGTCGATCTGCGGACGGAGCGCACGACAGGCGGCCTGCTGCCATCGCCGTTCGCGTTCAAGAAGTACGGCCAGAGCGGCATCGAGGTCAGCGAACTCGTGCCCGAACTGGGCTCGGTGATCGACGAGGTCTGCCTGATTCGATCGATGTACACGTTCAACCCGACGCACCTGCCCGGGCGGAACCTGTTTCATAGCGGCAGCGTGCTGTCGACCAGACCGTCGGTCGGGTCGTGGATTTCCTATGGGCTCGGCACCGAGAACGCCAACCTGCCGTCGTTCGTGGTGTTGACCCCGCAAGGCAACTCCGAGCGCACCGCGACGCGGTCTGGGTTTCTGCCGCCGGAGCATCAGGGTGTCACCTTCAACAACGCCTCGGTCGAGCCCGACAAGATGATCCCGGACCTGCGGAATCAGGCGCTCGACGAAACGACACAGCGGGCGGATCTCGATCTCCTGCAGCGGCTGAATCAGCGGTTCAGTACTTCGTTTGGCGAGGACGCGTATCTCGAGGGTCGCATCAAGGCGATGGAGACCGCGTTTCGCATGCAATCGGAAGCGACCGACCTGTTCGACGTGCGACGGGAGCCCGAGTCGATTCGCACCGAGTACGGGACGACGCCCTTCGGCAACGGCTGCCTGCTGGCGCGCCGCCTGGTGGAGAGCGGCGTGCGCTACGTGCACGTGAACTACGACACCGGCCAGCCGTGGGACGACCACACGAATGTGGCAGACAACCTGCGCAAGCGCGTACCCGACATGGACCGCGCGGCGGCGGCGCTCATCCGCGATCTGAAGCGTCGCGGCATGCTCGACGACACGATGGTGGTCTGGGGCGGCGAGTTCGGGCGCACGCCGGTGTCTGAGAGCGGCACGGGCCGCGACCACAACCCATACGGCTACACGATGTTCGTCGCGGGCGGCGGCTTCAAGGGCGGCCTTGCGTACGGCGCCACCGACGAGTTCGGCTTCAAGGCCGTCGATAACCGCGTATCAATCCACGATCTGCACGCCACCATGCTGCACCAACTGGGCATGGACCACACGAAGCTGACCTATCGGTATGCCGGCCGCGACTTCCGGCTGACCGACGTCTTCGGCGAGGTGGTGCCAGGGGTGCTCGCCTAGACATCTGCTATGGCCGCGATCGTCACAATTGAAGCAAGTTTTCAGTCGGCCATAGAATGTTTCCCTTAGAAAGTGTCTAGTGGCAGGTCACGCGGCCTGATTCGACTCCGGCGTCGTGTACTCCGCGATGGCCTTGATGAGTGCCGCTTTCCGTACCGGCTTGGCGATGTGCGCCGTGCACCCCGCTCCGAGTGCCAGCTCCATGTCCTCGGGAAAGGCATTGGCGGTGAGCGCGACGATCGGCGTCGCTGGATGCCCGCGCTCGCACTCCCATTGCCGAATGGCGACCGTCGCCTGATAGCCGTCCATGATGGGCATCTGCATATCCATCAACACCAGGTCGTAGCGGCCTTCACGGAACCGCTCCACACCGACCGCTCCGTTCTCTGCAGGATCGATCTGATATCGCCCACCCTCGAGGAACATCGCAATCACCTCGCGATTCTCCTCGGCGTCCTCGACGAGCAGAATGCGTAGCGGGGAGGCGCCGAGCGCCGGCGTCGCACGCGGGCTTGCGGCGTGGGCCAGACGTTCAGAGCCGGTCCCTCCCTCCAGCGAGCGGCTCAGCGCCATATCTTTACGCGGTCGCGCGGACGCGCGGAGTCCGGTGTCCCGGTCAACGCTGTCTGGTGCATGATGCGATGGCCGGCCGGTGCAGGCAAACGGGTCTCCGTCGGGTCCCCCTCCCCCGGTGAAGTAATCGGCTGCTGGGGCGATCAGATGAGGGCTGAAGGTCGCGAAACGTCGAAGGTCTTCCGACGCTGCGGGGCTGTTCTAGAACGCGCTGCCGATGAACGGCAGCATCCGTCCCCAGAAC
>JAYVLW010000230.1:0-3320 GCA_043759315.1 Myxococcales bacterium | reverse complement strand
GTGTTGCCCGCGGAGACGAGGGCATCGCCTTCGCCGCGCGCGACGAGATCTGCCGCCACCGCGATCGACGCCTCGGGCTTCGCTGCGAGCGCCTCGGCGGGCTTCTCGTCCATCTCGATGTACGTGGGCGCGTGGTGGACGCGGACCCTGGCGCCATCGTGGCGGAGCTTCGGTAGCAGCCGCCCCAGCACTGCGGCATCACCGACGAGGATGATCTCGGCGGACGCGAGCTGCAGCGACGCCTCGGCCGCGCCCTGGACGATCTCGTCCGGAGCGTGGTCGCCACCCATGGCGTCGACGACGATGCGGTACATGGGCTGCATCTTGCCACGGCACGGATCGTCGAACTAGTCGCGTAGCCGGTTCACGGCGCTGGGCAGTGACAGAGGCAGGGGCTAGATTCCGCGCGTGCCGGAGCGCCTCTACATCGTCGATGGGCACGGCTACATCTTCCGCGCCCACTACGGCCTGATGAACATCTCGCGGGGCGAGCGCAAGGAGGTGCGCCTGTCCACGAGCGAAGGCATGCCGACGGGCGCGCTCTACGTGTTCACCCGGATGCTGATGCGCCTGGAGGAGGACAACGCCCCGAAACGCATGTGCGTGGTGTTCGACGACAAGAGCGGCGTGAAGACGTTCCGCAAGGAGATGTACGCCGAGTACAAGGCGACGCGCAAGGCGCCGCCCGAGGAGCTCTCCGTCCAGATGGACTACTTCGATCCGATCGTGCGCGAGCTCGGTTGGCCGGTGATCACCGTCCCCGGAGTCGAGGCCGACGACGTGATCGCCACGCTGGTGACCCAGGCGCGCGCGAAGGGCTGGGAGGTCGTCATCTACAGCGCCGACAAGGACATCATGCAGATGGTCGGCGATGGCGTGCAGATGATCGACGCGCTCCACCAGAAGGTCTACACGCGCGAAGAAGTGATCAAGAAGATGGGCGTGCCGCCGGAGAAGATTCCGGACTTCCTCGCGCTCGTCGGCGACACCAGCGACAACATCCCCGGCCTGCGCGGCGTGGGCGACAAGACCGCGGCCACGTTGCTGGAGACCTACGGCACGCTCGCGAACCTCATCAAGGAGAACCCCGTCGTCCCCCGCATGAAGGTCAAGCAGCCGTTCTCCGACCCGGAGCAGCTCGATCGCCTGACCATCTCGCGCAAGCTCGTCGAGCTGCGGCGCGACGTGCCCCTGCCGCTCGCCCTCGAGGATCTCGTGGTGACGGGCTGGAACCTGCCGGCGCTGCTGCAGCGGTTCACCGAGCTCGAGTTCAACCTGCTCGTCGACAAGGTCAAGATGCGGATGCCGCCGGGCGAGGACGTCGTCGTCGTCGCCGCGCCCGAGACCACGCAGCTCGCGCACGTCGAGGTCGCGACCGATACCAAGATCGTCACCCGCCCCGAGGCGATCGCGGCGGTCGCGGCATCGGCGCGCGCCGCCGGCCGGTTCGCGATCACGATCGAGCTCGATCCCGAGCGGCCCGAGAAGGCCGGCATCGTCGCGATCGTGATCGCCGTCAAGGGCATGCCGCCGGCGTACCTGCCGCTCGGGCACCGCTACATCGGCGCGCCGGCGCCGCCGCCCGCCGGTGACATCGCGCCGATCCACGCGCTGCTGTCCGACGCGAGCGTCGAGAAGATCGCGCACGACGCGAAGACCATCACGCGCACGTTCGCGACCATGGGCGTCGAGGTGCGCGGCATCGTCGACGACACGATGCTCGCCGCGTTCCTGCTCGATCCCACCGCCGAGGCCGAGCCCGGGGAGGCCGTGGCCCAGCGCCTCGGCGGCGTGATCCTGCCGCCGCGCGCCACGATCGCGGGCCGCGCGAAGCACAGCCTCGAGACCATCGAGGTCGAGCGCGCGGCCCCGTGGGCCGGCGCGATCACCCACGCGCTCCTCCCGATCGGGGACCAGCTCGCGCAGCGGCTAGATGCCAGCGGCCTCCTCTCGCTCTACCGCGATGTCGAGCTGCCTGTCGCGCTGCTCCTCGCCGAGGTCGAGCGCGCCGGCATCCACATCGACGTCGCACACTTCCGCAAGCTCGGCGCGGAGATCAGCGCGAAGCTCGAGACCCTCGAGCGCACGATCTTCGCCGCGGGCGGCACGGAGTTCAACGTCGGCTCACCGAAGCAGCTCGGCGAGCTGCTGTTCGACAAGCTGGGGCTGGCGACCAAGGGCGTGCGCCGCACGAAGACCGGCTGGTCGACCGAGGCCGAGACCCTCGAGGCGCTGATCGACGTTCACCCGATCATCGCGCCGATCCTCGAGCATCGCGAGATCTCGAAGCTCAAGGGCACGTACCTCGATGCGCTGCCCCCGCTCGTCTCGGCGAAGACCGGGCGCGTCCACACCACGTTCAACCAGGTCGTCGCCGAGACCGGGCGCATCTCCTCGCAGGACCCGAACCTCCAGAACATCCCGATCCGCAGCGATCTCGGCCGCCAGATCCGCCGCGGCTTCATCGCGGCGCCTGGCCACGTGCTGATCGCCGCGGACTACTCGCAGATCGAGCTCCGCATCCTCGCGCACCTCTCGAGCGACGCGAAGCTCGGCGCCGCGTTCCGGGACAAGGTCGATGTCCACACGCAGACCGCGGCGGAGGTGTTCGACGTGCCGCGCGAGCAAGTCACCTCCGAGCAGCGGCGGATCGCGAAGGCCGTCAACTACGGCCTGTCCTACGGGCAGTCCGACTTTGGCCTCGCGCGCACGCTCGAGATCTCGCGCACCCAGGCCGCCGAGTACTCGCGCCGCTACTTCCAGCGGTTCCCCACGATCCATCGGTTCATGGAGGACATCGTCACGCTCGCGCGGGCGCAGGGCGGCGCCCGCACGATCCTCGGGCGCTGGCGGCCGATCCCGAATCTGATGTCCAAGTCGCCGCAGGCGCGTCACGCCGCCGAGCGGGTGGCGCAGAACACGCCCATGCAGGGCGCTGGCGCCGATATCATCAAGCTCGCGATGCTCGCCACCGCGCGCCGCATCGCGCGCGACAAGTTTCCGGCCCGCATGCTGCTCACCGTCCACGACGAGCTCGTGTTCGAGACGCCGCCGAAGGGCGCCGAAGAGCTCGGCGCGATCCTGAAGGACGAGATGGAGAAGGTCTACCAGCTCGCCGTCCCGCTCGAGGTCGACATCGGCATCGCCGACAACTGGGCCGACGCAGGAGTCCGTCGGCGCGGAAGCGATCCGCGCTGTTCGTCGGTGCGGCGGCCGCGGCGTACGTGCTCGTGCTGCTCCTCGTCGTGCCCGTGCCAGGCACGGTCGTGGCGCTGTTCGGCGGGGCGCGCGCCGGCGTGGCGCGCTACGGCGGGCTCGAG
>JAYVLW010000229.1:0-4715 GCA_043759315.1 Myxococcales bacterium | reverse complement strand
GCATCGATGACCCGCGGAGCGTCGTTCGGGGCGCCGTCGATCGGTGAGCCGGGGAAGCCGCAGCGATCGGTTCGCGGATCACAGGCTTGCCCCGAGGGGCAAGCGCCGTTGGACGCGCACGGCAAGCCGACCGGCGGTGTCGGGCTGTAGCAGGCCGCGACCAGCACGAAGACCACGGCGCGCATGCGCCCAGTATCACCCGAACGCGAACGCCGGGATCTGGGCAAGATCGGTGATCAACGCCGCGCGCGGGTGCGCCTCCACGAACGCGGCCTCGTACGGCGGCGTGCGATCGGAGGCAACCAGGCCCACCCGCGCGCCGAGCGCGAGCGGCATCGCGAGGTCGAGCTCGAAGATGTCGCCCACCACGACGAGGTCCGCGAAGGTGGCGTTCGCCCCATCGAGGATGGTCTTGATGATGTCGTGGTACATGCGCCGCCGCAGCAGGACGGGGCGATCGAGGCCGGGGACCGCGAGCTCGGCGTCGGTGCCGGTCCACGCATCGTCGACGTCGAACTTGCGCGCGTAGCCGCGGACGCGCGAGGTCAGCCACGCCACGCCAGGCGTCACGCGATCGAGCTGGGCGACCTTGCCGGCCACGGCGTGCGTATCGGAGTTCGTGACGATCCAGGCGTCCATGCCGCCGAGCGCCCGCAGCACCTCGCCAGCCCCGGCCCGGAACACCGGATGACCGAGCGTCTTGGCGTAGTTGTACTTGTAGAGCACCGAGCCGAGCAGGCGACCGCGATCGATGGCGCCGGGAACGGCATCGAATCGATCCAGGATGCGGTGCGCGATCGGCACCATGCGGAGGTACGGATCCACGGTGGCCGGCGCGACCGCGCGGCCCATCCACAGAAATGGGTGCGAGGCCGGCGCGCGCTGCAGCTCGCCCTCGACCTCGTCGGCGATCGCCGTGATCTCCGGATCACCGGCGGCCCGCCCGCACAGCGCGGCGAGATCCTCGAGGTACCCGTCGCGGAACGGACGACCCTCGGCCTCCGCGTCGGTCATCGTTCCGTCGAAGTCCAGGACGAGCACCGTCATCGCGGCCGACCCTACCAGATCACTTCGAGCGCTGCTCGTAGACCCCGTCCCAGTCCGCGGCGGGCGGCGCCTCGAGCAGCCTCTCGCAGCGCGCGGCGAGCACCTCCGCGACCGGATCGTCACCGAGCGCGGCGAACTGCGCACGCGCCGTGGCGAAGTCGCGCGCGCGATAGGTCGCGAGCGCGGTGGCGAACGCCGGCGCGACCGACGCGCCCTTGCGACCGACCAGCTCGAACACCGGCACCGCGCCAGCGCGCCCCTTCACGCGCACGAGATCGATCTCGCGGAACACGAAGCCCGCGCCGGCCGCCAGCGCCGTGGCCTCGCCGCACAGGATCGAGATCCCGTACTCCTTCGTCAGCGCCTCGAGGCGCGCCGCGAGGTTCACTTGATCACCGAGCACCGTGTAGTCGAACCGCGCGGCCGAGCCCATGTTGCCGACCGCCATCGCGCCCGTGTTGATGCCGATGCCGATCGCCACCGCCGGCTTGCCGGCCTTCGCCCAGCCCTTGTTCAGCGAGACCAGCACCTCCTGCATCTTCAGCGCGGCTTCGCACGCGCACGCCGGGTGATCCGGGACGTCGATCGGCGCGCCCCAGATCGCCATCACCGCATCGCCGATGTACTTGTCGAGGGTGCCGCCGGACTCGAGGACGAGCTCGGTCATCGGCGTCAGGTACTCGCCGAGGAACGCGGCGAGCTGTTCGGGCGCCATGCCCTCGGAGAACAGGGAGAACCCGCGGATGTCGCTGAACAGCACCGTCAGCTCCTTGCGCTCGCCGCCGAGCTTCGCGCGGGCCGGATCCTGGAGGATGCGATCCACGACCGGCCCCGCGACATATTGCGAGAACACCGCGCGGAGCTTCGCCTTCTCGCGGCCCTCGGTGGCGAGGCCACCGATCGTGGCCGTGATCAGCACGAGCATCGACAGGACGGCGGGCAGGGCGATCGAGATCACCGTGCCGCGCGCGAACATCGCGATCGCGAGGACGACGTAGAGCGCGACCGCGCCGAGCGAGATCAGTGGCGGCACCCACGGCCGGCGGCGCACGCGGCGGAGCTGCGCCGCACAGACGCAAGCGCACAGCACCAGCGTGGCGAAGAGCGTCGCGAGATCTCCGGTGCCGCGCAGCAGGCGGCCGCCGAGAATGTTCTCGGCGAGCGTGGCGTGCAGCTCGACGCCATCCGCCAGGTGATCGAGCGGCGTCACCACCTTGTCGTAGGCCGCGTAGGTGAAGCCGACGAACACGAGCTTGCCCGCGAGCGCCGCCCTCGGCGCCTTGCCCGACAGGACGTCCGCCGCGGACACGCGCGGGATGCGGTCCTTGCCGAGGACGTCGAGCACGATCGAGGCGCCGCGCGTGATGGGGAGCTCGATGGCGCCGGCCTTCAGCGTGCCGTCGCCGACCAGGTACTTGGTGTCACCGGGGGTGCCGAGCTCCGCGAGCGCAACGCTGAGCCCGAGCGGCATGTAGTAGCGGCCCGCGTACTCGAGCGCGAGTGGGGCGCGGCGGGTGACGCCGTCGTCGTCGCGGAACGTGTTGATCGCGCCCGCGCCGACCGCGCCCTTGGCGACCTCGGGCATCGTGAACGTCACGCCCGCCGCGTTGATCGGCCGGCGCTCACCGCCGCTGTTCGCGTCCGCGACCTCGCCATGGCGCGCGAGCGACAGGCCCACGGGCTCGGCCGCGGTCGCCACCGGATTGCCGAACAGAAAGAACGCGGCGAAGTAGATGCGCTTGCTCCGGGCGACCGCCGTCGCGAGCTTCTCGTCGCCGCGCAGCTCGTCGACGATCGCCGCGACGACGGCCTTCGTCTCGGAGAGCTTGGCGTCCGGATCCGCGGCGAGGGCGGTGTTCAACGCCTTGGTGCGCTCGGCGAGCTCCGGATCGAGGATGATCTCCGGAGCGTCGAAGAACATGTCGAGCGCGAGCAGCTTCGGGTCGTAGGCCGTGAGGGCATCGACAAGCTTCGCGTACCCGGCGCGGGTCTGCAGCACCTCGGGCGCCTCGGCGCGGAGCTTGTCGTCGATGGCGACGATCACGATCCGATCTGTCCCCGGATCGCGCGCGCCGCGGAACTTGAACCGCGCGTCGATCGACAGACCCTCCAGCTTGAGGATGCCCGGCAGCGCGCCGAGCTTCGTGTGGACGAGCGCGAGCACGAGCGCGAGCACCGTGGCGGCGAGCGCTGTCACGAGTGGGACGTTCCGCGTGCGCTCCCTCGCCATCGGGGCCATCCTCTCCGATCTTCAAATTGATCCCCCACCTGAGTGCCAGTGATCGCGGCGATTTGTCGGTGGGTCGGTAAGCCACCCCAAACCCCGCCGAGCGGCGTAACATGGCGGTCATGTCGATCCGCGCACTCGTGCTCTGCCTCGTGCTTCCGGCTTGCGGTGTCGGCGACGACGGCGTGCCGAGCACGCCCGAGCCTCGCGAATGCCTCGCCCACCTGAACATCACGGGTCAGTTCACGATGAGCCAGGCCGCGCCCGACCTCGTGAACAACGACACGGGCGATCCGCCGGGCGACGGCAAGCCCGACATCCAGGGCTGCTGGCCGGTCGGCACCTGGGCATTCTCCGCCGCGCTCGTCGACAACACCTGCAAGACCACGCCGGAGCTCCTCGCCGAGTACAAGTTCTCGGGCGTCTACATCCCCGATCCCATCGAGCCGAAGTACGAGTTCACCCTCGTCACCCCCGCGCCCACCACCATGAACCACCGTGTCCACGTCTCCTCGGGCGGCGGCGGCCTGTGCGAGGCCGGGGTCGAGCTCTACAGCGCCGACGGCAAGCAGTCGTGGATCCTGCAGCCCGCCCTGAACACCTTCAACGCCAGCGGGCCGCTCACCGGCCTGGGCGAGTACGCCGAATGGAAGGATGCCCAGTACCCGTAGTTCGGGGCTTGACGCACCGGTAGGCGCGTGGCAAAAGGCGAGTGTTCGGAACGTCCGAACGTGACAAGTCGCTGACTTTCTTGATGCGGGGTGGAGCAGCCTGGTAGCTCGTCGGGCTCATAACCCGAAGGTCGCAGGTTCAAATCCTGCCCCCGCTACTGAATGATATCAAAGGGTTAGCCCGGAGGTCGCTACCAACCTCCGGGTCTTTCTCTTTTCGGCGACCCGATCGCACGGGCACCTCGATCACGATGCGTCCGGGCATGAGCCCGATGTTCGCGACGACTTCGCCGTCCGTGGTCTCGTCGATCTTGATCAGACCGTCGTTGAGCCACCGACGAAGCATCGCCCGACCCAGATCCGGGTTCGTGTTCAGGTGCGTGTCGAGGTTCGAGGCGAGCGCCTCGATCTCCTTCACTGCGGGGAGCTGCCAGCGGGGCGCGGAGCTCGCCTTGATGAACGACTCCAGCTCGGCTTCTTCGTGCGCTTTCTGACCCTCGAGCTCCAGCATCGTCGCTTTGATCGTCTTCGGCTCCATGCCGTCGCCGATCGCGTGACCGAGTGACTTCAGCTTCGCCTCGATCGCCTTGATCTGCCACCGGCGCTTCGTGACTTCGTTGTCGATCCGCTCGCGGTAGTTCGCCAGCTCCTTGTGAAGCCGCTCGCGGATCTGCGCGGCGCCTTCGCCGCTCAGCATGTAGTCCTGGATCCCGCCCAGCACCTTCAGCCGCGTGAGGTCTTCGCGAACCGACACGCTGTTGTCGCAGGTG
>JAYVLW010000228.1:0-10520 GCA_043759315.1 Myxococcales bacterium | reverse complement strand
GCGATCTTCCGGTAGTTGATGTCGCCGGTGAGCTCCGTCGAGTCCTGGTTCTTCTCGTCCTTCGGCTGGAACGTGCCGATGCCGATGCGGTCCTGCTCGGAGAGGACCAGGCGCTTGACGCGCACGTGGCCCATCACCTTCTCGAAGTTGCCCGCGTAGTGCTTCATCAGCTCCTTGAAGATGAGCCGGCACGCCGGGTTCACGTCGCCGAAGATCTTGACCTTGTGGTCGTCGTTGCCGAGCTTCAGCTTGTCGATCGTCGCCTGCCGCCACTCGGACGGGATCAGGCGGAGCGGCTCGTCGTGCATCGGCGACGGGAACGTCTCGCTGCCACCGGCGTGCTCGCCGAGCGCGCCGGGCAGCGTCCAGTAGTAGGTGTAGAGCGCGCCGTCGGAGGTCTTCGAGTACTCCTCCATGCCTTTCTTGAGCTGGCGCGCGATCGTCGACTTCGCGGAGCCGACCGGACCGTGGAGCAGGATGATGCGGCGCTCGGTGCCATAGCCGTGCGCCGCGCTCTTCAGCACGTTCATCAGGCGCATCAGCGGCACGTCGAGGCCGAACACGGCGTCCTTGCCGCCGTGCTGCTCGTCGCGGAAGAACTTGTAGCGGACAAGCTTCTTCTTGTTGTCGATGTACTCCTCTACGCCGTGCGAGAGCACCATGTCGTACAAGCGCTGATACGCGTTGCGCGTCACCGTTGGCTGCTTGCGGACGTGGTTGAGGTAGTCCTCGAAGCTGCCTTCCCAGGCAAGCTCCTTGTACGTCGCGTAATTCTGGAGCTCTGCGATCTGTCCCACGAGGCTCATGCGATCGAACGTACCACACGGGTGTACGAAGCGTGCGCGGGGCTGTTGTGCAGATTTTGGTGAATTGACGAACGCGTCTCCGTCGACAAACATGGTGTCTCACGGGGGTTTCCTACATATGCAATCCAGCCTGCTTGCCTCGACTCTGGTCCTCTCTCTCGCCGCGTGCGGCGGCTCCGATCTCGATCCCGGCTCCGGTGACGATCCGGGCACCGGAACGTCGACGCTGATGGTCGACGGGAGCGTCAGCGCGAATTCGCGCCTGTCCAACGCCCGCACCGCCGGTGAGTTCGACACGGAGTTCTCCGTCCGCATCCAGCTCAACGGGCAGAACGTCACCCAGGGTACCGTGACGATGACGAGCTCGAGCGGCACGGTCGTCCTTGCGTACAACCAGGACAACAACGGCCGCTGGCGCGGCAACGGAGCCGGCTACGACGAGGTCTACATCCTCGATGTGGACAGCGGCCTCGACTACGTGCACGACGTCCGCGTCGATGGACCGACCATTCACACGTTCAGCGAGCCCCTGGCAGGAGCGACGGTCGACGCCACGCTGCCGCTGATGGTCAAGTGGAACGAGAAGAACGCCGACTCGGCGGCCATCGACGCCGAGAACATCGATCGGATCTCGATCGCGGACACCGGCACCTACTCCGTCTCCGCCGGTGCGCTGAAGTCGGAGAAGGACAAGGCACGGGAGAACCAGATCCGCCTGACTCGCACCAACCGCGTCACGCCCAAGGGCGCCACGGGTGGCTCGGAGCTGAGCGTGTCGGTCGAGAACGAGATCACCGTCGTCGCGATGCCGAACCCGAACGCCCCCTGATCACCTCGGTTCGCGCGCGTGCGCTGGCCCACGTTCGGACGCGAAGTTGTTTGTCGCCCCGAACCATGTGCACGATCGCACCATGGGCCTTCTCGACGTCCTCAAGCGCACGCGGTCCAGCGTGATACCTGGTCCGCGGCGCTTCTGTCTCGTGATCGCCGGGCACGGGATCGAGACACGACCGCGGTTGCCGATCGCCGCCGCACACCTCGCCGACGGGACCCTCGTGTTCGGGCCCTACGATCTCGCGGCAGCGCGCGCGCAGAACCTCGTGCGCAACGTCCTGATCCGCCCCGGTGCCCCACCGACGGGACATCTCGAGCGCCGCTCGATGTCCGAGAGCTCGATCGTCACCTACTCGACCGCGCAGCGCGGCACCACGCAGCTCGTGCTCGGCACCGGCATGCGCGATCACCACGAGGTCCTCGAGGCCATCAGCGTCGCGGCGCAGCCGCCGCTGTGGCGCATCGTCACCGATCAGATCGATTGCTGGTGGCCCACCGGCTTCTCCCTGCGCGCCTCCGGTGAGATGACCGGCGAGCCGGGTCCATTCCATCTCGCGCACGAAGGGTCGGTGATCGACACCATCCAGTTCTTCGGCCCGCTCGTCGGCGAGCAGCTTCCCGCACCGGAGCAGCTGTCCGCGAACGGCGGCACCCGCATCGACGCCGGGCAGCTCGACGGCTCCGTCCGCGCCATCAAGCACTACACGTTCGAGAGCGACGCCTCCGCTCAGCGCTACTACTACGTCCACCTCGACGCGGCGACGATCTACCTGATCCGCGCGCGTGCCACGATCGCCAAGGCAGCGCTCGTGTTCAAGGCCGCCGATACCGTGTGCGCGTCGCTCAAGCCCCGGTTCTGATCGGAATCGACTCGCTTCTCGGGCGCGCTCGGCGGAACATCGGCGCATGTCGCGCACACTTGCGGTCGTGGTCGTCGTGGTGATGTGGCTCGCCGGTCCAGCCCTGGCCGAGACCTTCACCGGTGTGTTCTCGGCCACCACGGATGACGGCCAGAACACGCTCGAGCTCACCCAGACAGGGAGCCGCATCTCGGGGACGTTCACCGTGGGCCCGACGCGGCTGGTGATCACGGGCACCGCCGCCGGGAGCAAGGTCGTCGGCACGGCGAGCCTCGAGGGCACTCCGGTGACGTTCTCGGTCGTCCTCCGGATCGACGGTGCCCACCTCGTCGCCGAGGTCACGGAACACGACGAGGCCGGCAACCTCGATCCGAAGACCACCGAGAACATCGTGTTCGACCGCAAGGGCCGCGCTCCGACGGCCGCTGCGCCGCGTGCCGCCCCGCCGGCACCACCGAGCCTCGATCGCTCCGATCTCACCGCCATCGCCGGTCGGGTGAAGAAGAACTTCAAGGCGGAGAGTGGGACGAAGGTGCTCGCGCAGGGTAAGCCGCCGCTGACCCGCGAATCCGTGGCTGCATTCGCCAAGGTGCTCCGCCTGACGTTCGGGGTCGAGCTCACCGAGGCGGAGTACGACGACACGGTCGCGGTGTTCGTCGCGTACTACCAGAGCGGGGATCCGCAGACGCGGACGATGCTGGCGTCCGGGTGGCAGGCCATCCTCGCAGAGCTCGAGAAAGCAACGGGGCCGGCCCGCGAGGCAGCCCTCCAGGAAGTCCGCGACGTCCTCGCCCAGCGGTTCGCCGCCGGCGCACAGGCGCAGATCCCGTGGGCGGTCACCATGAACGCCACCCTCCAGAAGCGCTCGAGCACCGTCGCCACCATGAAGACGCCGCTCTCCGAGGCAGCCAAGAAGTCCGAGCTCCACACCCAGATGACCGAGGCCGATCTCGATGCCTCGCTCGAGATGCTCTACTTCATGTGGGTCGCCGCTGGCCGCGATGCCGCGCTCGTCACGCCGGAGACCGTCGCGCAGGTCCGCATGTTGATCGTGCAGAACTTCCCGACCTTCCCCACGGAGGTCCAGCTGATCTTCGCGAACGGGCAGAAGGTGTACTCGTCGCTGCGTGGCCAGTGGGCCTCCGCGTCGGTGGCCCAGCGCCGCGCCCTCGCCCGGCAGTTCGCGACGAGCCTCGACCAGCTCGGCCTCACCGTCCCGTCACGCGGAGGCGGCGACCGCATCTCCGCCGGTGGCGCGTGGTCCGACATGAACGGCAAGTCCCACGGCGAGTGGGCCGGCGAGATGGTCCAGGGCCTGGCGGGCAGCAGCTATCACAGCTCGTGGTGAGGCCTTGACGCCCGCGGCTTCCGTGCGCATGGGATGCTCACGCCGTGCCGACTCCTCCCGGTGATCTGCGTCGGCTCGTCGATCTCGAGCGCGGCGCGGGATCGCCTCCGCCTGACGGCTGCGACTGGCTCGACGACACGACGATCGAGGACCTCGAGCTCGCTGACGTCGCTACTTCGATCGACCGGACGGTGAGCCCGGTCGGTTCGCAGCAGCACTGGCGGATGATCGCCGCGCCGGCCCAACGGCTCGATGTGCTCGCACACCGCGAGCGCGCGCTCGCCGAGCTGGCGAGCGACCCGGGCGGGGCGCGGCGGTTGCGCACGGTGCTCGCGCGCATGGCCGAGGCCGACACGGCGTACATCCCGGTCCTCCTGCTCTCGGATCCGCCTCCGCTGCGTTGAAGGGACGGACGTTTGGCTTGCTCGCCATCGCGCTCCTCGGCTGCATTGCCGGCGGCTTCGTCTGGCCGATCCTGTTCGTCCCCGCGATCCTGCTGTTCATCGCGAACGTGATCATCGACGATCGAACCAACACCAGCCTCGCGAACTACACGCGGGCGCTCGAGATGTTCGGACGCGTGCTCGAGGTCGGCACGCGAGTCGTGCGCGAGAAGGTCGGGCCAGCGCCGTGGCGCGAGGCGATCGCCGCCGAGCTGCCCACCCTCGATCCGCTGCGCCGGCGCCTGCGCTCGATGACGGTGAAGGATCCGCTCGACGTCTCCGGCGTCGTTATCTCCGCGTTCTTGATCCGCCCGAGCGCGCTGTCCGCGTGTCTCGACACGCTCCGCCGCGAGCGCGCCGCGATGACCCGCCTGCATCGCCTGGTCGGCGAGCTCGATGCGCTGCAGTCGATCGCGACCTGGCGCGCCGAGCGCGCGGACGACCTCGCGCTACCGATCCTGACGACCGGCGCGCCCGCCCTCGACGTGGTCGACCTGCGCCACCCGACCATCCCCGGTGCGATCGGCAACGACCTCGCGCTTCCCGGCAGGAGCCTCGTCATCACGGGCAGCAACATGTCGGGCAAGTCGACGTTCCTCCGCACGCTCGCGATCAACGCGGTGCTCGCACAATCGATCCACACCGTGTGCGGGACATGGCGCGCGACCCTGCTGCGCGTCCACACGGCGATGCGCGCGGTCGACGCCACCGCCGATGGCCTCAGCACCTACGCGGCGGAGGGCCTCGCCGTCCGCGGCCTGATCTCCGCTGCGGAGGGCGCGGCCTCGCTGTTCATGCTCGACGAGCCGTTCCGCGGCACCAATCCGAGCGTGCGCGTGCCGATCGTCGTCGCCGTGCTCGAGCACCTGGCCCGCGGGCACATCGTGGCCGCCGCGACCCACGACCTCGAGGTCGCGCGTCGGCTCTCACCGAACTTCGACCGCGGCTACTTCCGCGAGCTCGACGACGACAGCGGCGAGGGCTTCGACTATCTGCTGCGGTCGGGCACGGCGATGACCACCAACGCCGTCACGCTGCTGCGCAAGGCCGGCTATCCCGAGTCGATCCTCGCCGCGGTGGCCGCCACACCGGGCTGACGCGGCCGCGAGCGGACCGCGCTTCCTACTCGTCGCTCGCGACGTACTTCTTCACGTTGCGCTCGTGCTCCTCGGCGGTCTTCGCGAACGCGTGATTTCGCGAGTTCTTCGACGTCGCGACGAAATAGTAGTAGTCGCTGCCATCGGGCGACAGGGTCGCCTCGATCGAGGCCTTGCCCGGGTTCGAGATCGGGCCCGGCGGCAGGCCCTCGTGCGCATACGTGTTGTACGGATTGTCGGCGTCGTCGAGCTGTGCGCGATGCAGGCGATCGCAGCCCATGGGCTTGCCGGACTTCACGCAGGGCTCGTTCCACGCGATGCACGCCGACGACTTCTGCACCGGCACCATGCAGCCATAGCGGATCGTCGGATCGGTCTGCAGCTTGTGCGGCTTGAAGCTCGAGGACGTGAGGCGGTTGATGAACACCTGCGCGATCCGCGGCCGCTCCGCAGGATCCACGGCTTCCTTCTCGACGATCGACGCCATCGTCAGGATCTCGCGATCGGTCCAGCCGAGCTTGTCCTTGAGCTTCGCCGTGTCCTTCGGGTGCTTCGCGACGAGCCCGTTCCACACCTCCTGGTGGCGCTGCACGAGCCGCTCCATCACCGTCATCGGCTTCTCGCCGACACGGAACTGATACGTATCCGGGAACAGGTAGCCGTCCACGGAGTCACCGCTGATCGCGTGCTTCCCGAGGAACTCCTTGTCGCGCGCGATCGCCTCGAGCTCCTTCGCGGATGAGACGCGCGCACCATCGAGGATCTCGAAGTACTCGAGCATCGACTTTCCCTCGGGCAGCGTGACCTTGACGGTGACCTCCTTGACCCCGGCGACCAGGATCGCGAGGACCTCGCGCGGGGTCAGGTTGTCCTTGATGAGGTACTTGCCGGTCTTGACGTTCGTGGTGTCGCCTTCCCACATCGCATAGAGGCGGAACCACGTCGGCTTCTCGATCACGCCCTTGTCCGACAGCATCGACGCCACGGCCGGGAACGACATCCCGGTCTTGATCTCGACTTCGACATCGCGCCCTGCCCCGGCGTGCGTCTCGCCTGGGTACGCAAGTGCGCGATGAATGAAGTAGCCCAGCAGCGCCGCAACGATGACCAGCGAGCCGACCACGACGGCCAGCGCGGTGCGGAACGAGCGCTTCGACATCGGCGCGGTGACGTTACTTCGTGCGGCGCTGCAAATCGAGCCAACCCTGGAGGATCAGCGCTGCCGCCTGCTGGTCGATGACGTCCTTGCGCTTTTGCCGGGAGAGATCGGCCTCGATCAGGACCCGCTCGGCCTCCGCCGTGGAGAACCGCTCGTCCTGTTCATGGATGCTGATGGCCGGCGGCAGCACTACCCGAACGGCGGTGACGAGATCACCGACACGTTTCGCGCGGAGGCCGATCCGACCCGACAGCTCGTAAGGAATCCCGACAACCACATCTGTCACGGAGTGCGCCACGCAGAGCGCCAAAATGGCCGCGCTGTCGCCAGAATTGCCGACACGCGCGAGCACGGTGAGCGGATGCGCCGCGATCCCGACCTCATCGGTCAGGGCGACGCCGATCGTCTTGCTGCCGACGTCGAGGCCAAGTGCGCGCACAGCCATACGGCTAGCACGCGCCAAAAAAAAGGCCCTCCGAGGGGGGGCCAAGGAGGGCCGGGGCGCAGATCGCAGAGCTACTTGTTGCCTCAGGTGGTGGGGGAGACCAGCGGGATGAGGGGGGAGGGAACCACCGGTCATCCACCGAGTCGAAACGTTGACCCTGCGTCGCGCGTGTAGAACGTTTGGTTGTCAGTCGAACCGGCAGCCGTGTGGTTCGTATTCCTTGGACCCTGTTCGGCGTCCTCGGTTGCTCAGATCTATGAGCAGAATCGGTGCCACGTCTGGACGAGCCGGATTCGGGATCGCGCCGACCAGGAAACGCCCGGTTACGGCGCCCCTCCCGACCAATTCCCCACGGTGCGTGTCTGCCTGGCGACTGATCCTGTCACCCATGGTTCTCATGTGTGGCCAGTCCGGTGGCCACCCCTGAGGTCGCTTCGTCGATGATCGCGCTTCAGTGCACAACATGCGCGCCCGTCGGAATCGCCCAGGGATTGCCGGTACCCTCCGTTGAATGTCCGACGAGCCCACCGCGCCCAAGCTCCAGGTCCAGATCGATGACGACATCGCTCAGGGCGTCTATTCGAACCTCGTGCTCCTCAATCACACCGAGAACGAGTTCGTCCTGGACTTCGCGTTCATCCAGCCGAGCAATGGTCGCGCGAAGGTCCGCACGCGGGTGATCTCGTCACCGCGCCACACCAAGCGCCTGCTCGCCGCGCTGCAGAAGAACATCGAGCGCTACGAGGAGCGGTTCGGGACGATCGAGACCAGCGCGGACGACGAGCCGGTGTTTCACTGAACCGCGGCTTCGGTGATCTCGAACGTGCCACGATCGAGATCGAGGATGCTGCGCGCGCCGAACGGGACCGCCTCGTTCAGCGCGCCGTGCCCGATCGGCGCGCCGACCCCGAGAGGGATCCCGCGCAGCCGCTCGATCACCACGCCCCGCGCCGCGCTGTCCGCATCGACCTCGCCGCTCGGCGGGGTCGGATCCGTGCAGCGCGTGAGCTCGCCGAGCACCACCGCAGTGACCAATGCGAGCGTGCCGGTGAGCCGGAGCTGCGTGAGGTAGCGATCGATCTCGTACGGCTTCTCGCCGACCTCTTCGAGCGCGAGGACGGCGCCGGCCAGCGGAAGCGCCCACGGCGTGCCGACGAGCATCGACGCCATCGTCAGGTTCGCGGCGATCAGCGGCCCGGTGTGAACGCCGGTGCCATAGGGCGTGAGCGGCCACGACCGCGGACCGGAGCTGCGCCCGTTCGTCAGCATCCCGATCAGGTGTGCGATGTGGGTCTCGGGGAGATCAGCGAGCTGCACGATCATCGGGCCGTGGATGCCGCGCACGCCGCACGCGACGTACGCCCACGACAGCAGCGCGGTCGCATCGGAGAACCCGACGATCGGCTTGGGATCCGCGCGGAGCAGCGCCGGATCGAGGCGATCGAGGATCCGCATCAGGCCGTAGCCGCCGCGCGCGAGCACGATCGCGCGGATGTCGGGATTCTTGATCATCCACGCGAGCTCGTCGGCACGCTGGTCGTCAGAGGCTGCGAGGTAGCTCGGCACGCCGGGCGGCCGGGGCGCCAGCAGCGTGGGCGCGAGCTCGATGCGAAACGCGTCGCCGAGGCGCACCAGACCGCGGTGGAGCCGCTCGGCGTTGACCGGTCCCGCCGGCGCGCAGATGCCGAGCGTCTGTCCGCGCTCGATCCGGGGCGGGATGATCGCGGTCACCGGCGCTTGCGCTTCTTCTTCGTGCCGCCGCCGGGCTTCTTGTCGTCGCCGTTGCCGCCGTCGTCATCAGTGACCGCGGGGAACGTGCCGCTGCCGCCGAAGTCGAGGCCGAGCGCCGCTGGATCGACCGCGTCCATGATCGTGGTGCGCTTGCCGTCGTCGATGATCTCGTGATCGCCGGTCGACCGCACGAGCTGCTCGATCTCCCCACTCGGCCGGGTCAGCGATTCGAGCAGCGCCTGGTCGACGGCGGGCATGATCATCGTGGCCTTGCCGTCCGGAACGACCGGGATCACATCGGTCGTCGCCTGCTCGGGCTCCACCGCCTGCATCGCGATCGTCTTGCCGCCGGCAGGCTCCGGCTCCGCGGACATCGCCGGGAGCGGCTCGGGGATCGTGTGCGTGCGCGGACGCACGGTGACCGAGGAGGTCCGCGCGACGGCGGGCGCCGCCTTCACCTCATCGGGATATGCGACCCGCGCCCGCCACCACGACTCGCTCGCTTCGCCAGCGAGCTTCGGCGCCACGGTCATGCCGGGCGCCTTGTCGGAGCCGCCGGTCTGCTCGTGGATGCCGGTCACGGTCGCGTCGAGAGCGATGCCCTCGTCGGTCGCGATCTGGATCAGCGTCCCGACGGGCATCGGCGCCGGTGTCTCGAGGTAGCCGGTGCTCGGCCGAACCTGTGACAGCTTCACCCGCCGTCCGAGCGACAGACCGCGGTAGGTCAGATCCACAAAGCTCTCGATCATCGCGCCGGCGACGGTACAACGACCCGGGCCTTAGTGCGAGACTCCGCGCGTGGGCCTCCTCGATCGTCTTCGCCAGCTCGCTCCCGGTGGCGGCGCCGGCGCCGACGACGATCTGGATGGCCGGACCAAGGCGCTGGTGGTGCGCGGCAACGAGTTCGGCTTCGATCCCTTCGGGCTCTCGCGTGACTCGTTCAAGGGCGCGGCGCGGGTCGCGCGCTGGCTGTATCGGCATTACTTCCGGGCGAGCGCGTTCGGGATCGAGAACATTCCGGCGCACGGCCGCGTGCTGTTCGTCGCGAACCACTCCGGCCAGCTCCCGTTCGATGGCCTCGTGATCGGCGCGGCCACGTTCCTCGAGCCGCCACAACCGCGCCTCGTGCGCTCGATGGTCGAGTACTTCGTGCCGACGGTCCCGTTCGCGTCCTATCTGTTCTCGCGCTGGGGTCAGATCACCGGTACCCCCGAGAACTGCCGCCGCCTGCTCGCCGCGGAGGAGTGCGTGCTCGTGTTCCCCGAGGGCGCGCGCGGCATCTCGAAGGATTTCTCGAAGCGGTACCAGCTCGCGGAGTTCGGCAAGGGCTTCATGCGGCTCGCTCTCGAGATGCAGGCGCCGATCATCCCGATCGCCGTGATCGGGGCGGAGGAGCAGGCCCCCGCGATGAACGTCCCGTCGATCGCGAAGCTGCTGCGCATTCCCTCGTTCCCGATCGTCCCCTACCCGCCGTTCGTGCCGCTCGTCCCGCTCCCGGTGAAGTACCGCGTGTACTTCGGCGAGCCGATGACGTTCCAGGGCGATCCCGACGATGACGACGAGGTCCTCGACGACAAGGTGAAGACCGTCAGGCACCGCATCCAGACGATGATCCACACGGGGCTACGTGAGCGAGAGCACGTCTTCTGGTAAGCGACCACGCACGGTCGTGATCACCGGCATCTCGGGCCGGCTCGGTCGGATCGTGGCGCGCAGGCTCCACCACGATCTCGACTGGAAGATCGTGGGCCTCGATCGCCGGCCGATGGTCGGGCGCCCCAAGGACATCGAGCACCA
>JAYVLW010000227.1:0-5545 GCA_043759315.1 Myxococcales bacterium | reverse complement strand
CCGTTGACGCAGGCGACGGCGTAGCGCGCGTGGCCGGGAACGTCGAGACCGTCGATCTGCGCGCGAAACTGAAGGCCCGCGTTGGTGGGAACGATGGAGATATCGGCGTTCGCCAGGCTGACGTTGTCGACGTACATCCGGCCGAACAGGCAGTCCTCGCCGGCCTCGTCACCTGCGTGGGCCATCGGCTGCATCGGCGCGAGGATCGGCATGAAGTCGAGGTGCTCGATCATGGTGCTCGCCGCACCCGAGAGCTTGGCGAACGCGGTCTTCGACATCGACGCGGTCAACGCGTCGTCGATCATGGTGCCGACCTTGCGCAGCTCGCCGGCCTGGATCGCGCGGGTGTCTTCCGCGTAGGACCCGGCGGCATCCCGCGCGGTCGTGGTGATCAGGGTGGCGCCGGGCTTCACTTCGATCATCGCGGAGAACGAGCCGTCCGCGTTCAGCGTCGCCTGGACGTTGTTGACGAGGACCTTCTCCACCGCTTCGCCCGAGACCTCGTTCGGAGCCACCACACCGGTGACCTTCACGAGGCCGGCCTTGCCCTGGATCGTGCTGCGCGCAGGGGAGTCGATGCGCAGCTGCGGCGGGTCTTTGATCTCGCCGGGCGAGTCGTTGCAGGCGGCGGCCGAGGTCAGAAGGCTGGCGGCGATGATGAAGTTGCGCATGGCTGATCCGGTACTGCAGCAAGGGCGAGGCCAGCACCGGAACGGCTACACGCGATCCCTCGTGGGCAGCAGGGCGTGTGGATCGGGGTGGTTAGCGCCGGTCAGGCTCGACGCATCGCGTCGAAGTCCGCGTCGCGCAACTGGATCTTCCAGGCCAGCCGAACCCACCCACCCTCGATCGGCTGGTGCGTTAGCCACTGCACACAACTCAACCCACGGTCACTTTGACCACGCCGCGGGCGGTCAGAACCGCCGGGAGTCGAGCGCGAAGATCGCCCTGGAGCACGATCGTGTCGCCCTCGACAACGCCGCCGCAGCCGAGCTCTTGCTTGAGCTCCTTGCACCACTGCTCGAGCTGTTTCGGCGGCAGGCCAAGCTTCTCGATCACCGTGGCTTGTTTTCCACCGCGCCCTTTGCGCTCCATGCGGACGACGGCCCACGCGGGACCCGCCTTCGCCGGCTTCTCGATCGGCTTGGCCGCAGGACCTACAGGTAGCTGCGCACGGAGGTTCTCGAGGGCCGCGAATGGCGTCGTCGGTGGCTTGGGTTTCGTCATCGCACACGTGGAGCATACGCGACTCTCTCTCCTACATCGTCGTCGCAAAACGACAGTTAGAATTGTCGGAGAGCACACTTGATCGACCCAGGCAGAACCGCAATCATGGATTCTGATGGGCAATTCATCTTCCAGAGATACGGTCGTCAAGGTGGGTGATGTGGTGGAAGGTCGATACCGCATCATCAAGACCCTGGGTGAAGGTGGAATGGGGACGGTGTTCCTCGCGGAGCACGCGCTGATCAAGCGCCGCGTCGCCATGAAGCTCCTCCACCCGGAGCTCGCAACCGACGCCGACGTCGTCGAGCGGTTCATGAACGAGGCGAGGGCCGCCGGCACCCTCGGTCATCCGAACATCGTCGAATCGACGGACATGGGGTTCACGGCGAACCACGTCCCGTACATCGTGTTCGAGTACCTGGAAGGCACGCTGCTCACCGACGAGATCTATCGGGTCGGTGGACTGCCGGTGCGCCGCGCGGTGAGGATCGCGCAGCAGATCGCATCCGCGCTGCACGCCGCGCACAACGCCGGCATCGTTCACCGCGATCTCAAGAGCGACAACGTCTTCCTGACCGACAAGGATGACGCGCTCGATCACGTGAAGGTCCTCGACTTCGGCATCTCGCGGTTCCGCGATATCGAAGACGACCAGACGCGACGCGGCATGGTGATGGGCACGCCGGAGTTCATGGCGCCCGAACAGATCACCGCGCCAGCCTCGGTCGATCGACGAGCGGATATCTACGCTCTCGGCGTCATCATGTACGAGATGCTGACGGCACGTCGCCCGTTCAGCAACGACGAGGATCCGCGGGCGCTCATGCACCGGATCGTCAACAACCCGCCCCCGCCGCTGCAGCGCAACGAAGTGCCGCATGCGATGGCGGAGATGATCTTGAATCGCCTGCTCGCGAAGGATCCCGACCAGCGCTACCAGTCGATGATGGACGTCGAGGCCGCCCTCGACGCGTTCGTGACGCTGGACGGGGGTACGAACGCTCGCCGGAGCCGTCCGATCGCGGTGCCGAACATCTCCGATGACACCGATGTCTCGCGCCGCTCGGATCTGATCCCGCGGCCGGTGAAGATGCTCGCCACCCCGTGGCCACCTCAAGCGGCAGATCCGATGCACAACGTGTCGCTGCCACAGGTGGAGTCCGCGAAGAAGCCGTGGATGCTCTACGGCATGGCTGCGTTCGGTCTGCTCGTCGGTGGCGCCGGCCTGATGGTCGGGTTGCGCGGCAGCCCCAGCAAGGACACCACGGCGGCGGTCACTCCGGCGCCGGTACAGCCCGCACCGTTGCCCGGGACGGCCACGCCCGCGCCGCGCGAGGTGCAAGCCCCGTCGAAGATCCAGGTCGATCTCGAGGCGAATGTTCCGAACGCCCGCGTCACGTTCCGGCGCCGGGTCTCCGCGGCGCCGTCGACGATGCAGATCACGCCGAGCGACATCGTCGAGCTCGTCGAGGTCACTGCACCCGGCTACAAGACCCTGCGCTACTGGCTGACGTTCGATCGCCCGACGCACCTGACCGCGAAGCTCGTGAAGGGCAGCGGCCTCGAGGAGGCCTCCGAGGAAGCGACGCTGATCGCGCTCGGCGAGGTGTCCGCGCCGTCGACGCCGTCGGTCGCGGCAGCCGCTCCGGTCGCGGCGGCGGCTCCGGTCGCGGTCGCGAAGGCCGATCCGATGAAGGCGCCGGAGCCGGTGAAGATCGCCGCTCCCGTGAAGGCGCCGGAGCCCGTGAAGGCGCCGGAGCCCGTGAAGATCGCGGCGCCGGTCGCGAAGGCGGTGGAGACGCCGGCGGCCAAGACCGTGAAGGCGCCCGAGCCGGTGAAGGTCGCCGCCGTGGCGCCGACCGAGAAGACCGTGCCGGCGCCGCGAAAGATCGGCAAGTCCGCCGTCGACGAGACGAAGATCGAGGCCACCGTGGCCGCTGCGACGATGCCAGAGCCGACCCCCGTGCCGGCGAAGACGGCGCCGCTGCCGGAGCCCGTGAAAGTCGAGCCGAAGCCCGAGCCCGTGCCGACGCCGGCCAAGGTCGAGCCGGTGGTCGAGCCGGCCGTGGCGAAGCCCGCGATCGACAAGGCGACGCTGTCGTCGGTCGTCGGTCAGCACCGCCCGGAGATCCTGAAGTGTCTCGGCGAGGGCAAGAAGAAGTCGCCGTCGATGAAGGGCACGGTCACGCTCCAGCTGCAGGTGGATGCGTCGGGGAAGGTCCGGGCGCAGGTGCAGTCGACGCTCGGTAGCCCGGTCGTCGCAGCGTGTGTGATCAAGGCCGCGAACGGTTGGAAGTTCCCGTCGCGCAGCGGTGGGGAGATGGCAAACATCTCGTACCCGTTCACGATCAACTAGCGCTAGAGTTCGCCCGATGATGAGGGCGATCGGCATCGCGTTGGTCTTCGTCGCCGCGTGCGGTGACGACGCTGCGCCACCCGATCTGCCCGAGGTCGAGGACACGGTCGCGCTCGTCGATCCCACCATCGGCACCGGTGGGCTCGGCTTCGCGCACGGCAGCTGCTTCGTCGGCGCCGTCGTTCCGCACGGCCTCGTCAAGCTCGGGCCCGACACCAGCGGCCCGTTTGGCACCGTCAACTTCCTTCACTACTCGGGCTACTGGGCCGGCGACGACAAGATCCGCGGCTTCTCGCACCTGCATCTCCACGGCACGGGCGCCACCGACTACGGCGTGTTGTCGGTGATGCCGATCAAGACGTTCGATCCGGCGAAGCTGAAGGTCACCGACTACGAGGCGCGGTTCACGAAGTCGAACGAGCACGCATCCGCGGGTCAGTACCACGTGTCGCTCGCGAGCGGCATCGAGGTCGCGTTGACGGCGACGCAGCGCGTGGGCGTCCATCGTTACGCGGGCGCGGGCGGCGTCATCATCGACCTCGGCAAGACGCTCGAGGGCGGCAGCGTCGATGACGCGGCGATCACCGTCGATGATTCGGCGCAGGAGATCAGCGGGCAGCTGCACACCAAGGGCGGGATGTCGGACGGGTTCGGCGGCTACACCGTGTACTTCGTCGCCCGTGCGGCCACCCCGTGGACCGGGCACCAGGTGTGGTCGTCGGGTACGGCACCTTCGGCAGCACTGACCGCACAGGGCACGGGTGTCGGCGCGGTGCTCACCGTGCCCGGCAACTTCGAGATGGCGGTCGGCCTCTCGTTCGTCTCGATCGCCGGCGCGCGGGCGAACCTCGCGCAGGAAGTGCCGCAGGTCTCCGTCGAGAAGGTCTCGGCGCAGGCACGCGCGACGTGGGCGAACCTCCTCGATCGCGTGCTGCTGACCGGCGGCACCGAGCAAGACCGCCGCGTGTTCTATACGAGCCTGTATCACGCGTTCCTCATGCCGAGCGTGATCGGCGACGTCACCGGCGAGTACCAGCTCGCCGGCCAGCCGGTGCAGACCGGCACGTGGCACCAGATGTCGGACCTGTCGCTGTGGGACACCTACCGCACCGTCAGCTCGCTCTACGCGTGGCTCGCGCCAGACAGTGCGCGCGATCAGGCGCGCTCGCTCGTCGGCTTCGGCGAGGGACTCGGCGCGTATCCGAAGTGGCCGATCGCGATCGGCGAGTCGGGCACCATGCTCGGCGCGTCGTCGGAGATCGTGATCGCGGATGCGGTCGCGCGCGGGATCACCGGCACGGGCGCAGACCTGGCGTGGCCGAAGCTGCGCGCCGCCGCGATGGATCTCGTCACGCCGGTCGGCGGGCGCGGCGGGCGTGGCGATGTGGTCGACTACATGAGCCTCGGGTACGTGCCGCTCACCGGAGGGCGCAGCGTCTCCACCACCACCGAGTACGCGAATGATGACTTCGCGCTCGCGCAGCTCGCGGGCGCGCTCGGCCACACCGCCGATCGCGACACGCTCGTCGCGCGCAGCCACGGCTGGCGCAAGCTGTACGATCCTGCTGTTGGCTTTCTGCGCGCCAGGGCCGCGAACGGGACGTTTCCGTCGCCCGCCGACTTCGATCCGCTCGACATGAGCTCGGAGTACGCTGAGGCCAACGCTTGGCACTCCCTGTGGATGGCCGCGATCCACGATCCCCAGGGGCTCGCCGAGATCTTCGGCGGCACCGAGGCCGCCGTGGCGAAGCTCGAGGAGTTCTTCACCCTCGCGAAGGATGACTGGGACCACGCCGACGAGTCCGCCGCGAACTTTCCGCGCCCGTACTACTGGCATGGCAACGAGCCCGACATCAACGCACCGTTCGTGTTCGCCCAGCTTGGACGCCGCGATCTCACCAGCAAGTGGGCGAAGTGGGTCGGGGACGTGATGTACACGGACCAGCCCGAGGGCGTGGCCGG
>JAYVLW010000226.1:0-2820 GCA_043759315.1 Myxococcales bacterium | reverse complement strand
GGCATGCCGGCGATCGGTGAGGTCGGATCATCCTCGGCCGCCGGGTTCACGATGTCGTTCGCGCCGATCACCATGACGACATCCGTGTTCGGCAGGTCGACCTGGATCTCGTCCATCTCCAGGACGATGTCGTACGGGACGTTCGCCTCGGCGAGGAGCACGTTCATGTGGCCGGGGAGACGGCCGGCGACCGGATGGATCGCGAACCGCACGTTGACGCCCCGCGCCCTCAGGACCTCGGTCATCTCGCGCACGGCGTGCTGCGCGCGACCGACGGCCATGCCGTAGCCCGGCACGATCACGACGGACTTCGCTTCCTTGAGTTGCTCGGCCAGGTCGGCGGCGTTGATCTCCTGGACCTCACCGGGCGGCAGCTCCGCAGCCCCGGCCGCCTTCTTGGGCGGTGCGGCGCCGAAGCCGCCGAAGATCACGTTCCAGATCGAGCGATTCATCGCCCGGCACATGATGTACGAGAGGATCGCACCTGACGAACCGACGAGCGCGCCGGTGATGATCAACAGGTCGTTGCCGAGCATGAAGCCGGCCGCCGACGCGGTCCACCCCGAGTAGCTGTTGAGCATCGAGACCACGACCGGCATGTCCGCGCCGCCGATGCCGGCGACCAGGTGGACGCCGAGCACGCACGCGATCGCGGTGCCGATGTGGAGCCCGGTCTGGTTGCCGTCCCTGGCATAGAGGTACGCGCCGGCGATCGAGCCGGCGAGCATGGCGAGGTTCAGGAAGTGGCGAGCGGGGAGCAGCAGCGGCTTCCCGCTGATCGAGCCGCGGAGCTTGAGGAACGCGAGCACCGACCCCGTGGTCGTGATCGCGCCGATCCACACGTCGATGAAGATCTCCACGCGGTGCGTGATCTCGGGCGGACCGCCGCCACCGTCGCCGAACAGATCGAGGGAGTAGCCGACGAGCACGGCCGCGAGGCCGACGAAGCTGTGCAGCAGCGCGACGAGCTCCGGCATCTGCGTCATGCCGACGCGCGCGGCCATGAACGCACCGACCACGCCGCCACCGAACACGGCGAGCATCCACGCCTCGTGGAACCGGCCGCCCGTCACCGCGTTCGTGGTGATCGTCGCGACGATCGCGATCGCCATGCCGATGACGCCGTACAGGTTGCCGCGCCGCGCGGTCTCCTGGCTCGACAGGCCGCGGAGGCTGAGGATGAACAGCACGGCGGCGATCAGGTACGCCGAGTTGATCAGGGCTTGAGAGTTCAGGAACTGCATCGGATCACTTCCTGAACATCGCGAGCATGCGGCGGGTCACGAGGAACCCGCCGGCGATGTTGATCGTGGCGAACAACGTCGCGGCGATCGCGACCATCGTCGAACCGTGGAGGCCGCCATCGGTGCGCGCGCCGAGCAGGCCGCCGACGACGATGATGCCGCTGATCGCGTTGGTCACGCTCATCAGCGGGGTGTGCAGCGCGGGCGTCACGTTCCACACGACCTGGAACCCGACGAAGATCGCCATCACGAACACGGTGACGTGCTGGAGCAGATCATGCGTCGCGGCGCTCGCGAGGGTATCGGCCCTGCCGTAGCGCAGCGCGACGAACGCGATCGCCGCGATGATGCCGAGGATCGTCATCACGGCGGACAGCGTCCGCGACGGCGGCCGCGCCGCCGGGATGTGGCCGTGCGCTGCCTTGGGGTGGGCGGGACCGCTGGGAAGCGGCTTGACGTCGACGACCTTGGCCGCTGCAGGCGGCACGGGAGTCGGCGCCGCCGCCTTCTTGCTCGGCGGAGGCGGCCACCTCGTCTCGCCCGCCTCGAGCACCAGCGCCGGGCGAACGGCATCGTTGTCGTGATCGATCTTGTGGCCGGCGGCGCCGCCCATCTCGTCGAGGAAGTGCAGCAGGTTCGTACCGTACAGATCGCTCGCGACGTTCGGCATCCGGCTCGCCAGGTCGGTGTAGCCGACGATCGTCACGCCCTTGTGCTCGATCACCTCGCCGGGCTTCGTCAGCTCGCAGTTGCCGCCCTTCTCCGCGGCGAGATCCACGATCACCGAGCCGGGCTTCATCAGCTCGACCATGTCGGTGAACCACAGCTTCGGTGCCGGCTTGCCGGGGATCAGCGCGGTGGTGATGACGATGTCGACGTCCTTCGCCTGCTCGCGGAA
This sequence comes from Myxococcales bacterium, assembly GCA_043759315.1. Taxonomy (GTDB): domain Bacteria; phylum Myxococcota_A; class Polyangia; order Haliangiales; family Haliangiaceae; genus JABFXX01. The sequence goes on along the minus strand of JAYVLW010000226.1, from coordinate 678 downwards.
CAGCGCGTACTCGGCGTCGAGGAACTCCTTCGACATCTCCTTCGCGTAGCCGCCCTGCCCCTCGCCCGACTCCTGGATCTTGACGGTGAGGAACTCGCCGCCGAGCGACTTCACCTGATCTTCGACGGTGGGCCTCACGTCAAACGCGCGCACGATCGCGCCGAGCCCCTTCGCGCAGCCGAGCGCGGCGAGGCCGGCGACGCCGCCGCCGATGATCAGCACCTTCGCGGGGCGGACCTTTCCGGCCGCGGTGATCTGCCCGGTGAAGAAGCTGCCGAACCGGTTCGCGGCCTCGATCACCGAGCGATAGCCGGCGATGTTCGCCATCGACGACAGCGCATCCATCTTCTGCGCGCGCGAGATGCGCGGCACCTGGTCCATCGCGAGGACCGTGAGCTTCTTCGTCGCGAGCCGCTCGATCAGCTGCGGACTCTCGGCCGGGAAGATGTACGAGACCAGCGTCGCGCCCTCGCGCATCTGATCCGCCTCGCACGTGCCGTCCGCGTTCATGACGGGCGGGCGCAGCTTGACGACGATGTCGGCCTTCCACGCGTCGGAGCGATCGACGATCGCCGCGCCCGCCGCCGCGTACTGCGGATCCGGATAGGCCGCGCTCTCTCCAGCGCCGCGTTCGATCGCGACCTCCCAGCCACCCTTCACCCACTTCGCGACGACAGC
>JAYVLW010000225.1:0-4961 GCA_043759315.1 Myxococcales bacterium | reverse complement strand
CCGGCCGAGGCCGAGCTGGTGGTCGCGATCTGCCAGCTCGCCGTCGCCGCGGATGATGTCGAGGATCCCGACGAGGCGGCGATGTTCGAGACGATCGCGGCGCAGGTGTACGCGCACGCGAACGCCGCGACCACGCCGCCCGCGTTTCAACCGCTCGATGATCCCGAGCAGCGCCGCGATCTGATCAAGAGTCACGCGGCCCAGCTCGCCGGCAAGCCCAGCGCGTCGCTCGCGTACGCGCTCGCCTATATCCTCGCGATCGCCGATCTCGATCTCGCGCCCGAGGAGGGCGAGTTCATCGAAGAGCTCGGCGACGCGCTCGGCATCGATCCGGATCGCGCGGACGAGCTGATCGTGTCGATCACGGAGATCATCACCCCCGAGGAGTGAACGCTGCCAACCGCGCGAGGTTTCACGCAGATCGACGGCCGTAACCGCGGGCCCTCGGCTGCGTAGACCTTCCACATGATGCGACACACCCTGTTCACCGCGGCGGTCCTCCTCGGCTGTACCGCCGGCTCGAATGCGTCCCCGACCCCCGCGAAGCCGGGCGGCCCGCGCGAGGTCGCGATCCTCGCGGGCGGCTGCTTCTGGGGCATGGAGCACGTGATGCTCGAAGCGCCCGGCATCGTCGACGTCGACGTCGGCTACGCGGGCGGCAGGTCCGCGACCGCGAAGTACGACGACGTGAAGGAAGGCACGACGGGCCACGCCGAGTCGATCAAGGTCACGTTCGATCCGAGCGTGATCAGCTACGAGGATCTCCTGGTCCACTACTACTTCCGCGGCCACAACCCGACCACGCTCGACCGCCAGAACAACGACGTGGGCACGCAGTACCGCTCCGAGATCTTCACGATGTCTCCCGCGCAGGCGAAGGCCGCGGCCTCGGCAAAGGCGCGCGTCGACAAGAGCGGCAAGTGGGGGTTCCCGGTGGTCACGAAGATCGAACCGGCCACGACCTGGGTCCGCGCCGAGGACTATCACCAGGACTACCTGGTGAAGCACCCGAACGGCTACAACGACCACTACCTGCGTACGTTCGACTTCTGAGCCGGAAACAGGCCGATCTCAGACCCGCGTGATACGGGTCTGAGATGGATGTTGCCACCGATCCACTCGCCGTCCTGAGCGGGGTGTTCGGTCACGCGGGGTTCCGCGGCGGCCAGCGGGAAGCGGTGGAGGCGGTGCTCTCGGGGCGCGATGCCGTGGTGCTGCTGCCCACCGGGGCAGGCAAGTCATCGTGCTATCAGGTGCCCGCCGTGCTGCTCGCGCGACAGGGTCACGGGACCACGATCGTCGTATCGCCGTTGATCGCGCTGATGATCGATCAGGTCGCGGGCCTCCAGGCGCGCGGGATCGCGGCGGCCGCATTGCACAGCCATCAGGAGGATGACGAGCGACGCGATGTGATCGCGAGCCTTCTCCGTGGCGAGCTCGCGGTGCTCTACATCTCCCCCGAGCGCGCGGTCCAGGACGGCTTCGTGCGGCTGATCGCACGGGCGCGCATCGCGCTGCTCGCCATCGACGAGGCCCACTGCGTGAGCGAGTGGGGCCACGACTTCCGCCCCGAGTACATGCGGCTGGGCGAGCTGCGCGACGTGGTACGCGTTCCCACGATCGCGCTTACCGCCACGGCCACGCCGCGTGTGATGGCGGAGATCGTCCAGTCGCTGCAGCTGCGCTCGCCCGCGATCGTGCGCGGGGACTTCCGCCGACCGAACCTCGCGTTCGAGGTGCAGCAGCACAAGGGTGACGAGACGCGGTACGCGGCCACGATCGAGGCGCTCGATCGCGCGGGCGTGCGCGCACCGAACGGCGGGCGTGCGATCATCTACTGCGCCACGCGCAAGAAGACGGAGGCCGTCGCCGAACGGCTGAAGCAAGCGGGGTTCGGCGCGGCGCACTATCACGCGGGCCGCACGGCGCTCGCGCGGGATCGGGCGCAGCGTGGATTCTCTTCGTCCAAGACGCGCGTGCTGGTGGCGACGAGCGCGTTCGGCATGGGCGTGGACTATCCGGACGTGCGCGTGATCGTGCACTTCCAGGCCCCCGGCTCCGTCGAGGCGTACTACCAGGAGGCCGGCCGCGCGAGCCGCGATGGCGCGCCCGGGCGGTGCGTGATGCTGTTTGGCGCGAGCGATCTGATGACGCAGCGCCGGCTCGCCGAGCTCGGCGGCAGCTCGCATCGCCGCGAGGATGCGCTGACCGCGCTCGAGCGCTATGCGAACGCGAACCAGTGCCGTCAGCTCTTGCTGTGCGCGCACTTCACCGGCACGCACGATCACGCGACGTGCAACACCTGCGATGTCTGCATCGATCCGCACGCGGTGCGCGAGCAGCGGATCACCGTGCACGACGCGCGGCCGGTCACGCACGCGGCGCTGACCTCGGAGCAGCAGCAGATCGTGCTCGCGGCCGTTGGCTCCCTCCGCAGGCCGATCGGCAAGACGAACCTCGCGAAGATGCTGCGCGGCAGCACGTGCAAGGCGATGACGGCGCATGGGCTCTTGCACCTGGCGCAGCATGGCGCCCTGCCCGACACCTCGGAGGACGCGCTGGTCGCCGGCATCGAGCAGATGGTCACGGAGCGCAAGCTGGTCCGCCGCGGTCGCAAGTACCCCACGGTGTCGCTGCCGGGGCCGCGCCCGTCGCGCGCCGGCGATCCTCGGCCGTCGGCGCGGCCGCGATCGAGCCGATATGTTCGGACCTCGGGGCTGACCACCGAGCTCGAGAACTACCGCAAGCGGATGGCGCGCCAGCTCAAGTGGAAGGCGTACATGGTGTTCCAGCAGGGCGTGATCAAGGCGATCGACCGGGATCGACCCGCCACGAAGGAAGCGCTCCTGCGGATCCCGGGGCTCGGGCCCGCGAAGATCGCGCGCTTTGGTGACGACATCCTCGCCGCGGTACGTCGCAACTCGTAGTCAGCGGTGCGAGACCCCGTTCCGGTATGCTCTCGAACGTGCATGACCTGATCGTTCGCGGTGGAACCGTCGTCGATGGCACTGGAGCCCCGGGCCGTCGCGCCGACGTGGCCGTTGCGAACGGACTGATCGTCGCCGTCGGGGAGAGGCTCGGCGACGCGAAGCGCACCATCGACGCCGACGGTGCGATCGTCACGCCCGGCTTCGTCGATATCCACTCCCACTACGATGGTCAGGCCACGTGGGATGCCGAGCTGATGCCGTCGAGCATCCACGGCGCCACCACGGTCGCGATGGGCAGCTGCGGCGTGGGCTTCGCGCCGTGCCGCGCCACGGACCGCGAGCGCCTGATCGCGCTGATGGAGGGCGTGGAGGACATCCCGGGGACCGCGCTCGCCGAGGGTCTACGCTGGGAGTGGGAGAGCTTCGGCGAGTACATGGCCGCGCTCGATCGGTGGCCTCACGCGATCGACCTCGCGTGCCACGTGCCGCACGATGCGGTGCGCGTGTTCGTGATGGGCGACCGCGCGCTCGCCGGCGAGACCGCGACGGAGGCGGAGATCGCGGCGATGGGCGCGATCGTGCGCCAGGCGATCGACGGCGGTGCCGTCGGCTTCTCCACCGGGCGCAGCGACAACCATCGCAACGCCGATGGCCGCCCCACCCCGGCGGCCGATGCAAGTGCGCGCGAGCTCGAGGGCATCGCACGCGCGCTCGTGGGGATCGATCGCGGTGTGCTGCAGGCCGTGAGCGACTTCGACATGTTCGTGTCGCCGGATCGCTTCGATCCGGAGTTCGACCTCCTCGAGAACATGGCACGCGTCGCGGGACGGCCGCTCTCGATCTCGCTGCTCCAGCGCGTCGGCGCCACGGAGCAGTGGAAGCAGATCCTCACCCGCATCGAGCGCGCGAACGCGGCCGGGCTGTCGGTGCGCGCGCAGGTCGCCACGCGCGGCATCGGCGTGATCCTCGGGCTCGACGCCACGTTCCACCCGTTCATCGGCTTCCCCACCTACAAGGCGCTCGCGCAGCTGCCGCTCGCCGAGCGCGTCCGCGAGCTCGCGAAGCCCGAGGTCAAGGCCAAGATCCTCGGCGAGACCTCCGACAAGGTCGCCGGCGATGGCAGCGCCGTACCGCCCCTCGTCGACAAGCTGCTCGCCGCGTTCGACATGGTCGCGATGAGCCTGTTCCGCCTCGCGGAGAAACCTGACTACGAACCATCGCGCATGGCCTCGCTGTTCGGCGAGTCGATGCGCCTCGGCAAGAAGCCGCTCGAGGTCGCCTACGACGCGCTACTCGAGGACGAGGGCCGTCAGCTCCTGTACTTCCCGATCTACAACTACGCGTCGGGCTCGCTCGGCGAGGTCGGCGAGATGCTGCGCCATCCGCACGCGCTGCTCGGGCTCGGAGATGGCGGCGCGCACGTCGGTACGATCTGCGACGCGAGCTTCTCGACGTTCTTCCTCACCCACTGGGTCCGCGATCGCGGCGCGTTCACGATCGAACACGCGATCCACAAGCTGACAGGAGAGCCCGCGGCCTGGCTCGGGCTCGGCGATCGCGGCGTGATCCGCACCGGCCTCCGCGCGGATCTCGATGTCATCGATCTGCCCGGACTCGCGCTCGGCCGCCCGCAGCTCGTGCGCGACCTGCCCGCCGGCGGTAAGCGGTTCCTCCAGCGTGCGACGGGGTATCGCGCCACGATCTGCCGCGGAGAGGTGATCGCCCGTGATGGGGTGCTCACGGAGGCACGACCAGGGCGGCTTGCGCGTCCCACGATGTGAACGATGAGGCGCGGTGTGCGCGCAACATCTGCGTCTTCCGGAACGGACTGTTCGGAGCCGGTCCGCGGTGTGCAGACCTCGTCCACCGCGGGCTGCGAGTGGCTGTCGTGACTACATCAGCTCGGCCGCTCAAACCGTTGCCACCGACGACGTTTGACGTATCATGGACAACGCATCGTCGCCGCATGTGGCGTTCTTGCTGGTCCTTTGTCGACGAGAGACGTGGATTCAGGCGTCTGGATCGCCGGCT
>JAYVLW010000224.1:0-12579 GCA_043759315.1 Myxococcales bacterium | reverse complement strand
CGATCATCGACCAGCGCAAGCTCTGCCGTGAACGAGCCGTCGGAGTCATGCACCTTCTGGGCACCGGCGTAGCCCTCGAAGTGGGCAGCTGGACTCGGAGGCTCCGGCGCGACCGGACGCCTCCGCACGATCACGGTGGTGGTGGCGCTCGGGACCTCCTGCTCCCGAAGCCGGACGTAGCGGGTGTTGTCAGGATCGGTCCGGACGATCGTCGTCGCCGATCCGCCAGATGCCCCCCCGCTTGCACCGCCGAGGCCCGAGCTCACATGAGACAGCGCGCCTCCACCTCCTCCACTGCTGCCACCACCTTGGCCGCCCGCGAGGGCCGACAGGGGAACGAGCACACCGAAGGCGACAACACTCAGCTGGATCGGACGCATCGCGATCGCTGGAGCACGAGATGTGCCGTGCGCGAAGTTGAATACCCGCGCAGGTCTATGCGTCCACGCGATCGGCGCCCTCTCGGCGGTCCTGCGGAACTCGCAGAGCTTGCGTGGCGTGTGCGCCACACTCGTGGTCGATCGTCAGCGTCGGACCACGATCTCGTCGAGCCACGGCGGCGTCCCGAGCGCACCGGTCTTGGTGCGCTCGCGCCACTCCTCGTCCGTCAACCGCTGAAAGTCCTGGGTCACGAGCTCCCCGTAGCTCGACACGAGCCCGCGATAGGTCTGCGAGTGCGCGCCCCCATCGTGGCGGATCGTGATCGCCATCAACCGCGGCATGCCGGTACCGACATGGAGGACGCGGCCGACCATGTTGCCGGCCTCGTCGGTCGGCTGCGTGTGCACGTCCGCGACGATGGGGTCGTGCCACAGCGCGCTCTTCTGCTCGAAGAACAGCTCGGCGTACCAGCCCTTCGGATCGATCGTCGTGGCGCACACGATGCTGCGACCATCGAGCGACACCATGTGATCGATCCACTGGAGGTCGTCGTCGGTCATCGGCTGGTTGGCGCGCTCCCGCTCCGCGATCGTCGCGAGCCGCGCCATCGTTGAGGCCATGCCTTCGAGGTAGTGATCGATGCGTTGCGCACTGCGGAAGTTGGGCGGGAGGCCGGCGACCGTGGTCCGCACGCGTGCGGCCATCGCCCCGAGCTTCGCGTAGAACGCCGGGTACGGATCCACATACGCCTTCGGGAACTCGCAGCCGAGCTCGGCCGTGTACGACTGCTTCGTGTAGAGCAAGTTGTCGTGGCGCAGCTCCGCCCACGAAGCGAGCTGCGTTGCGAGCATGCGGCGCGCGAACGGCTCGGTCGCGAGCGGTGCCGGCAGGCGCGCGTCCCGCCTGGCATCCGGCGACAGCTCGCGCAGCGCGCCGAGCCACATGTGCGCCACGCTGTCGTCGGGCAAGGGCTCGGCGGCCTTGCGATCGAGCGCCTGAGAGTACGCCGCACCGTAGCGCGTGCGCTCGGGCTTCAAGAGCTCTGCTGCCGCCGGGTTGTGAAACACCGCATGAGCGACGTCGAGCGGTGTCGGCATCAGGCGCGGAGGAGTCGTGTCGATCGATCCCGCCACCAGATCGCCGAGCACCGAGGCGTCGAACACGTAGCGCTGGCCGAGGAGCAGGAACGCGAGCGAGCTCTCGCCCACGTGCACCAGCTGGGTGCGGATCCTCTGCGCCGTCGGCGACTCGAACGCGGCGCCGACCGCGGCGTCGGTCTTCGTCGCGACGGCGCCGAGCTTCACGAGTGTCTGCTCGAGGCCCGGCAGCGACATCGAATCGGTCGGCCCGACCAGCGCCCCGACCGTGGCGTCGATGGTCTGCCACTTCGCGCGCAACGGCGCATCGAAGAGCGCGCCCAGGAGAACGACCGCACCCAGCGCGCGCCGGTTGATGGTCCACGGTTCGCTCGGAGATCGGCGGGTGCCGATCTGCATCTCGGCCCGGCCGAGCCACGACATCGCGCGGAAGTACTGCTGCAGCCGCGGGTCGTCGGCGTAGTGGCCGCGCGGCTTCAGCATCGAGAAGTCGAACTGCGCCGGCACGCCGAACAGCTCGAAGCCGAGGCCCTCGGCGCGCTGGCCGTGATCGAACAGCGCGGCGATCTGCGTGGGGTCTCCGCCGGCCACGGGCTTCTGTGCACGACCCCGCGCGAAGCTCGCGGCCACGGCGAGGTAGACGTCGAGATCGGCACGCGTTGCCGGAGACGCCTCGACCTCGGCCAGGCGCCGCCGCAGACCATCGAGCATCGCATCGAGGGCCGGGATCAGCGCCTCGGCCTCGATCTCGATCAGGATCTTGTCGTACGACGAGTGCCACGCGTAGAGCAGCGAGTCGGCCGTGACGTAGACCGGGGAGTGTGCGTGGAACAGCGCCGTGTACCCGACGTGGAAGCTCTGCACCGGATCGCTGCCGAGGATGACGAGGCCGCGGCGGTCGAGGACGGCCTGCTCGGCCCCCGTGAGGTCGCGAGCGGCGAGCGAAAGCACGTCCTTCGGGGGATCGATGTTCGCCCCGATCTGGCGCCCCTGTCGGGAGTTCTGGCAGGCGGCGAGGAGCAGGGCCGAAACCACGAGCAGCCGAAGGGACATACCCAGCAGACGTTCGGCGCGCCGGGAATGCGCAGCTTTTCAGCTATCGATGTGGAGGTCGATCGTGACCATCCCATCGGAGCCGCGGGTCCAGCGCGCGGCGCGCATGGTCAGCGTGTCGAGATCGTGCCCCCAGATGCCGTAGACGCCATCGGTGCGGTTGCGGCTCTTCCCGTTCGGTCGCTCGTCGAGCGGGACGGTCTTCGTGGTCGCCGTGGCCTCCTCGGCCTCGTAGACGTTCGCGTACTCCTCGCACACGGCCTTGACCAGCTCGGCGCGGGTGAACCCGATCGGGAACGCCGCGTCGATCGAGATCGACGCCGGGGTGGACAGTGGATAGGTGATGACGAGGACCGCGTGCTCGAACGGCACCACGATCTCCTCGGGGTTCGACAGCTTCGCGAGCGCGCCCTTCACGTCGCCGATCTTCACGCCGCCATCGGGGAAGGCGATCCGCGTGGTCATCATCGCCATCGCAGGGCGGGTCACGCGCAGCTTGGCGATCGCCCACCAGGCGGCGGCGATGGCGAGCGCGATCAGGACGTACGTCACGCCGGCAATTTAGCACCGCGCTCAGAGCTTCGCGAAATACACGACCGAGAGCACCAGGCCGAAGGAGACGATGGCCCAGCGCAGTGCCCTGGCGGGGATCCGACCGGCGACCGCGCCCCCGACGGCTCCACCCACGAGCGCCGCGACGGCCATCACGCCGACCACGGACCAGTCGATCGGCCCCCACAGGAAGAACACGATCGCCGCCGCCGAGTTGCAAGTGAACGCCAGCGCGTGCTTGAACGCGTTGAGGCGGTGCAGCGTCTCGTCGAGGACCACGCCCACCGCGGCCAGCGCCATCACCCCCATGCCAGCCCCGAAGTAGCCACCGTAGATCGAGGCGAGGGCAACGGGGATCATCGCGAGGACCTCCGCGCGATGCGCGGGCACGCGGGACACGAGCCGCCGCCGCAGGGCGTCCTGCGCGCCCACGAGGAGGGCGGCGCCGAGGAGCAGGAAGGGCACGATGATGGCGAAGGCGCGCTCGCCGGTGTGGAGCAACAGCCAGGCACCGATCACGCCACCGACGGCGCCAACCGGCAGGAGGAGCCCCGCCCGCTTGCCCTGCCCCCGCAGATCCTTGCGCTGGGCGATGGTCGCGCCGAGGTATCCCGGGGTCAGCGCGAGCGTGTTCGTCGCGCTCGCGACGATCGGCGGCAGTCCAGCGGCGACCAGCGCCGGAAACGTGATCAGGCTGCCACCGCCCGCGATCGCGTTGACGGCGCCTGCGAGGAGCGCGGCGCCCCCGACCAGCGCCATGCGCGAGACGTCCATCATTGATAGATTCGCTCACCCGGCGGCAGGTTGCGAACGTTCTGCCTCATCCCTTGAACGTCGAGGGTCCCGGATCGCCGAACGGCTCGTCGCGATCACGCACGGCCTGCCGGAACCCCGCCTCGGCGGCTCGCCGCGCGAACCCGAAGCCCTCGGGGGTGTGGCGCGCGATGCCATCGAACACGGTGCCGAGAAGCTGGCTGTGCGCGAGCCCCTGCGCATGGACCGTCTGGTTGAGCATCAGCTTCATCATCACGAGCTGGTTGATCGGCATCTGTGCGATCCGGCCCAGCAGCGACTCGAACCGCGCATCGAGCTCGGCGCGCGGAGCACACTCGATCGCGAGCCCCCAGGCGACCGCCTCGGCGCCCGAGAGACAGTCGCCGGTGAACATCAGCCGCTTCGCCTTCTCGAGGCCGATGCGATGCACCCACAGCGCCGTCGTCGGCACGCCCCACACCCGCGCCGGCGGATAACCGATCTTCGCGGTGTCCTCGATCACGAGCAGATCGCTACACAGCGCGAGGTCGGTACCGCCGGCGACACAGAAGCCGTGGACCTTGCACACGACCGGCTTGTCGCTGTGGAACAGGCTCATGAACCCGCGCACGTTGCGACTCATCATCTGGTAGTCGACCATGGGATCCCACGTGCCCTCGGGATCGTGGTTGTCGCGCTGCACCGCGGGATCGAGCGCGGAGCCGCTCGGACCGACGGAGGGCTGGCCCGCCATGCCCTGCTCGGCGCTCGCCTCGAGATCGTAGCCGCCGCAGAACCCCTTGCCGTTGCCGCTGAGCGCGATGACGTGCACCGCCGGATCGAGGTTCGCTTGCTCGACGCAGGCGGCGAGCTCGCGCGGCGTCTGCAACGTGAGGCCGTTGCCCCGCGCCGGGCGGTCGAGCGTGATGCGCGCGATGCGGCCCGAAACCGCGTAGGTCATCGTGGTCAACCCATCCATCTCGCGACGTTACTGCGTCGAGTGCTCGACGTCGACGCGCCCGGGCACTCGTGTGCAGCGAGGCGCGCGCCTTGCACTCGCTCGGGACATGAAGAACTGCGAGTGCTGCGGCAACATCTACGACAAGGCGTTCGAGATCTCGATCGGAGGGACGGTGCACACCTTTGACTCGTTCCAGTGCGCGATCCAGGTCCTGGCGCCGCGCTGCAGTCACTGCAAGGTGGCGATCATCGGGCAGGGCATGGAAGCGCGCGGGCAGTACTTCTGCTGCGCCCACTGTGCGCGGGCAGCGGGGGTCAACGAGGTCGTCGACCGCGTCCACGATGGTGGCGCCGCGCATCCGTGACACGGCGCGCGCGGGCGCGCACGTCCCCCGTTCCATGCGACGCTCGACTCGATGCGCCGCATCGCCCTGCTCTGCGTCATCGTCGCTGGATGTCTCCAGCCCGACCTCGTCGAGTGCGGCGATCTCGCCTGCCCCACCGGGACCATGTGCATCGCGGGTGAGTGCTCCGTCGACCGCTGCGGCGACGGCGTGCTCGATCCAGGCGAGACCTGTGATTGCGGCAGCTCCTCGGCCTCGCTCGCGCAGGGCTGTGCAACGCCGAACAGCGACGCGGTCACGGCGCAGTGCGATCTGTCGTGCACGCGGCGCTGCGGCGATGGCGCGGTGACCGGCTCCGAGCAGTGCGATGGCCCGACGGTGCCGGTCACGTGTACCCAGCTCGGCTACTACGAGGGCTCGCCCTCGTGCACGGCCGGGTGCGCCCTCGACCAGGCGACCTGCGCGGGGCGATGCGGCGACCACGTCGTGCAGGCCGACCACGAGGACTGCGACGGCAGTCCGCCGGCGAGCGGGACATGTCTCACCTACGGCCGCGACTACGGTGCCCTGCGGTGCGGAGCGTCCTGCTCCCCCGACCTGGCCGGGAGCTGCGCGACGTTCGGCTGGCGGACCGTGTTCCCCGCGTCTTCGACGATCCGCACGCTCGCCGCGAATCGCCGCGGCGCGATCGCGATCGAGACGCCGAGCGGCGACATCCTCGTCACCTGGGATGGCGTGGTCACCCGGCGTCCAAACCCCGGCTGGACCACGGTCGTGGCGAGCGGCCCGCACCTGATCGCGCTCGGCAGTCTCTCGTACAGCTGGTTCGACGGGACCTGGCACGACGCCCCGGTGTCGCTCACCCTCCCCGTCGCCGCGGCGACGACGTCCACCGGCCTGGTCTACCTCGTACGACCCGATTGCGCCGTCACCCGGCTGGCGTACGCGACCGGCACCCTCGCGACGATCGCCGGTCCAGCTGCCACCGTGTGCGCGACCCCCGTCACGGTGCTCGACGAGCTGTACGTCGCCGCCGGCGCCGCGGGGATCCTGCGCTGGAACGGCATCGGCTGGACGACGGTGCTCGCGGGGCCGATCGAGAGCATCACGCGCGGTGTTGCGTCTCATCTGATCGCCGCCGACGCGAGCTTCCACGACGTGGACGTGTCGCTCGCGCAGGCGACCTCCGTGCCGGTGACCCAGCTGCATCCCCCGACGCAGCTCGAGAGCGACATCGACGGCACGCTGATCGGCCTGGGCATCGACTCCACGGTCGACGTGGTGCTCGGCCGCGTTCTCGGCACGCGCACGCCGAGCGCGTCGAGCGCCCTCGTGCGGACCGAGGATGGCACGGTGGTCGCGTACGGGCTCGGTGCCTACCGCGTCGAGCCAGAGCTCGTGGTTCCGGCCCCGCTCGGATCGGGGACGAGCCTCCGAGATCTCGAGGCGCTCCCCGACGGCGCGCTGGCGTACTGCGGGTCGGCGATCGGTTGGCTCGACAGCACCGCGGGCGACGGCACCCGGCCGTGGAGTGGTGGGAGCTGCGACGCGATCCTGGGAGACCCACGGGGATCCCACGTGGTCCGCGCCGCCGGGCGCGTGTATCAGTGGAACGGCGGAACAGGGGCCTACGTCGACGAGCAGGTTCCAGGCTTCGTCACCGGGATCGCCGGTACGGCCGCGCTGCCCTTCGCCCACAGCGCGTCGACGATCTACGCACGCCTCGGCCCGACGTGGACCTCGGTCTCGCTTCCCTCGGGCTGCGCTCCGTCCGCGGTCGTCGGGTTCCCGGGAGCCACCTTCGCACTCGGTGCGTGCGACCCGAGCACCGACGTCTACATCTTCCAGTTCGATGGCTCGTCCTTCGTGGAGGTCGCACGCACCACCACGCCGATCGATGCCGCGCGCGTGCTCGGCGACGGAACGCTCGTGGTCGCCAGCGCGAGCTCCACCCGGCTGCTCGTCGGAGGGGCGTTCGTCGACGCGCCCGTCAGCGGTATGGCGTACGGCGCGACGGCGAATGACTACTTCATCGTGTCGGCCGGCGGCAGCGTGTTCCACGTGCACGGAGCCTCTGTCGCCGAGATCCGGCTCCCGGTGGGCTCCGGGCTCTTCGAGGTCACCGCGCAGGCGCTGTGGAGCTGGGACCCGATCGCGCAGCGGATCGTCGGCGTACCGCGGACCACCGTCCGTTTGCCGGGCAGCGGGCTGTAGCAGGGAGCTATCGCCACTTCGGGGCGACGAGTCGACGCTTGCCGTCGGTGGCGAGCGTGACATCCGGGCCATCGAGCGCCTCGCGATCCCACAGCTTGCAGGTCACCTGCTTGTGCTGCTGGTCGAGCGCCTCGCAGTAGTTCGTGAACTCGCAGCGCCGGATCTCCGCGCCTCGACCTTCGCGGATCTTCTGGAACCAGTCCGGATCCGCGAGGCTCTGTCGCGCCGAGGCGACGAGATCCGCCTCCCCTCGTTCGAGCACGGCCTCCGCTTGCGCGAACTCGCAGATGCCGCCAGCACCGACGACAGGCGTGGTCAATCCGGCGCCGCGAACCGCGGCGCGGATGGTGCCCGACAGGCTGACGTTGCGGGCGAAGGGTCCGCGATCATCGGAGTAGATCGTGGGCATGCACTCGTACCCGGAGCGGCCCGTGTAGGGGTACGCGGACCAGCCGACCTTCGGCTGCTTCGCATCCTCGAACTTGCCGCCCTTCGAGATCGAGAGGAAATCGAGCCCGGCCTTCGCGAGCTCCACCCCGAACCACGCCGCATCCTCGACGCGGTTGCCGCCCTCGATGACGTCGTCGCCGAGGTAGCGGCAGCCGACGATCACGTTGCGCTCGACGCGCGCTCGCACCGCCTTGATCACCTCCACCGGGAGCCGCACGCGGTGGTGGCGCTTGCCGCCGTAGCCATCATCGCGTGTGTTCAGCGCCGAGAGGAACGACGCCATCGTGTAGGCATGCGCGAAGTGCAGCTCAACGCCATCGAAGCCGGCGGCCTGCGCGCGCTGCGCCGCGTCGGCGAACAGCCCGGGGAGCACCTGCGGCAGCTCGCGAATGTGCGGGAGGTGGGTGTCGGTGACCCGCTCGCGGTAGCCGCGCTCGAGATCCTCGAGCTCGCGCGCGGTCAGCACGTACGGCAGATCCGTGTCGGCCAGCGCGGCCAGGCGCGCACGCACGTCCCCCTCGGTCGCGAGGGGCTCGGCGGGGTCCGCGCTGAGCAGGCGCAGCGCCTCGCGGTGCCGCTCGGTGATCGCGAGGAACCGCGCGAAGTACTTGTCGCGGGCGGGCCGGCGGCGGATCGCGAGGAAATCGATCAGCTGGATCAAGACGAGCGTCTGGCCGTTCGAGGCCTCGCGCACCGCGGCGACGAGGCGCTGGAGGCCCTCGATGAACCGATCGTGGCCGATCCGGAGCAGCGGCCCCGAGGGGACATCGCGGATCGCCGTGGCCTCGACCACCAGTACGCCGGGCCTGCCCTCGGCGAACCTGCGGTACCAGTCGATCACGTCGGGGGTGACGAAGCCATCCTCGGTCGCGCGCCACGGCACCATCGCCGGGATCCACGTCCGGGCGCAGGCGGTGCGCGGCCCCAGCTCGATCGGCTGGAACAGGAGTGCACGGGCCGCTTGTTCGGCGGTCGGCCACGTCGGAGCAGGCAGCTCGTGCTTGATGCGCTCCGGCGGTTGCCACATGGCGGGCGATTCGTACCACACTGGACGGGTGGAGCCCTACGAGACTCAGCTCGGCCTGGCGACCGCGCTCGCCGTCGGCCTGCTGATCGGCCTCGAACGCGAGCAATCGAAGCTGGAGCGCGGCGGCAACCAGATCGGCGGTGTCCGCACCTACCCGATCGTCGCGCTCACCGGGGCGCTCGCGACCATGCTCGAACCGACATCGATGTGGTTGCCGCTGGTCGCGCTGCTCGGCCTGTTCGCGCTGGTCGCCGTCTCGTACCACCACGACATCAAGCGCGACTCCGACCACGGCATGACCACCGAGGTCTCGGTGGTGGGGACCTACCTCCTCGGCGCGCTGGCGGTCAGCCGTGGCGTGGTCGAGCCGATGGCCGATCGACTGCTGCTGGTCGCGGCCGTCGGCGTGGCGATGACCTTCCTCCTGTCGTCGAAGGAGTGGTTCCACACCGTCGCCGCGAAGGTCTCGCGCGCGGACTTCTACGCGACCGTGAAGTTCCTGATCGTCGCGGTGATCGCGCTGCCGCTGCTGCCGAACCGCGACGTGGGGCCGCTCGCAGCGATCAACCCGCGCACGCTCGGCCTCATGGTCGTCACGATCTCGGGGCTCTCGTTCGTCGGGTACGTGGCGATGCGCTGGCTCGGTGCGCGGCGCGGCCTGTTGCTCGGTGCGGCGCTCGGTGGGCTCGTGTCATCGACCGCGGTGACGCTCTCGTTCTCGCACCGCGCGAAGGCATCGCCCGCGCTGGCCCCGGTCGCCGCCGGGGCGATCGCTGTCGCCTGGACGATCATGCTCGCGCGCGTCGCGGTGCTCGTCGCGCTGATCCAGCCGGAGCTGCTGGGCACGCTGGCGATTCCGCTCGCCGGCATGATGGTGGCGACGCTCCTGGGTCTCGTGCTGACGTTCCGCCGCAATGGCCAGGAGCAGCCGAAGCTCGATCTCAAGAATCCGTTCGAGCTGGGGAGCGCGGTCCAGGTCACCCTCGTGTTCGGGCTCGTGCTGCTGGTCAGCCGTGCGGCGATCGAGTACGTGGGCGATCGTGGGCTCTACCTCGCCTCCGCGCTCGGCGGCACCACCGATGTCGACGCCGTGACCGTCTCGACCGCGAAGCTCGCGAAGGCCGACATCTCCGCGGCCACGGCCACCACCGCGATCTCGATCGGCATCGTGGTCAACACGATGGTGAAGTCCGGGCTCGCGATCGGCATCGGCGGGAGTGCCCTCGGAAAACGAGTCGGCCTCACCGGTGCGCTCGTCGTGATCGCCGCTGGACTCGGGATCGCGATCACGCTGCTATGATGCGCGCATGCCCGAGCTGAAGGTCGGAGATCCAATGCCCGCAACGACGCTCGTCGGGAAGGACGGCGCGCTGCAGCTGCGCGACAAGCTCGGCAAGCCGCTCGTGGTGTACTTCTATCCGAAGGACGAGACCTACGGCTGCACGATCGAAGCGTGTGGGTTTCGCGATGCGTACGAGGACTTCACCGCCGCGGGCGCCGAGGTCATCGGCGTGTCGCGCGACGATGCCGCATCCCACGAGGCGTTCATCGGGAAGCACAAGCTTCCGTTCACGCTGCTCTCGGATCCTGGCGGCAAGGTCGCCGACTCGTGGGGGCTCAAGTCCACCCTGGGCATGCCACCGCGCGTCACCTTCGTGTTCGACAAGGACGGAAAGGTGCGCATGCGGTTCGATTCGAAGATCCGGTTCGGCAAGCACGTCGAGGACGCGCTCGGCGTCATCAAGAACCTGCCGCGCTGAGACGACGCCGCCGTAGGGAACTGCCACGCCTTGTGGCGATCTCCGACGCCCCGGCGAGGTCGCGAGCGACGAGGTGGCCCCTGCCGTTCACGGTCTGCCAACCGGCGGTCACGGTACGCCGCGTGCTCGACAGCCTTCGCATGCGCCTCCCCACCCTCGCGGTCTTCCTCCTCGGCCCGGCCGCGGCCTTCGCTCAACCCGTCGAGACCGTCACCACCACGGCTCCTCGCATCACCTACGACCTCGGCGTGAGGATCGGCGGCTACGGCTTCAAGCGCGAGGGCGATAACCGCCCAGGCGAAGGGTGGAGCGAGTGTCGGATGAACGGCCTCGGTGTGTTCGGAGGCCGCACGCTGCGCGGGCCAGTGTTCGTCGAGGCCGGGCTCGACTTCTACAGCTCCGCGGACGGTCCGATCGGCGCCGAGCCCACGGACCTACCCATCGATCGGATGAGCGGCCTGTTGTCGAGCGCGATCGGCGCGCGGATGAGCTTCACGTCGTGGCTACGCGGTTACATCCAGATCGGCGGCGGTCTCGAGGTGACCCGCGTCTCGGTGCCGTACGGCGAAGAGCGGATCCGCGCCACCAAGGTGATGCCGGAGGGCTTCTTCGGCGCCGGTGCGGAGCTCAAGATCTGGAAGGGCACGTACGGCGGCGCGCAGCTGCGCACCCTCCTCATGGGCAACTTCAACTACGACCCGAAGAACCTCGACATGAGCAACGGGTGGGTCTCGCCGCCTCCCGCGAGCGACGTGTTCGATGCCTCCCCCGACGTCGCGGCGCAGGGCCAGTTCTACATCCGCCACGAGCTGTGAAGATCCTCGCCCTCATCGCGCTCGTCGGCGCGTGTACCGACGCCGCGCCTGGAGCCGAGCCATACGCGTGGGAGCTGCCGCGCGGCTTCCCCACGCCGCGCGTGCCCTCCGACAATCCGATGAGCTCCGACAAGGTCGAGCTCGGACGCCATCTGTTCTACGACACGCGCCTCTCGGGCAACGGGACGCAGGCGTGCGCCTCGTGCCACGCGCAGAAGCGCGCGTTCACCGACGGCCTCGTCACCTCGATCGGCTCGACCGGCGCCCACGGTCGTCACAACTCGATGAGCCTGACGAACGTCGCGTACGCCAACTCGCTGACGTGGGCGAACCCGAACGTCGTCGATCTCGAGACCCAGGCGCTGGTCCCGATGTTCGGCACCGCGCCCGTCGAGCTCGGACTGACCGAGGAGCTGCTCGTGGCACGGCTGCGCGCGGAGCCCGTGTACCAGGAGATGTTCGCCACCGCGTTTCCGGACGACGTCGATGCGATCACCGTCGCGAACACCACTCGGGCGATCGCCAGCTTCGAGCGCACGATCGTCTCGGGCGGCTCGCGGTTCGACCGGTTCTCTGCCGGTGACCGCACCGCGCTGTCGCCCTCCGAGCAGAACGGCCTCGCGCTGTTCGAATCGACGACGCTCGGTTGTCGCACCTGCCACGCCGGTTTCAACCTGACAGCAGCTGCCGGTGATCGGGTACAGATGTTCAACACCGGGTTGTACAACCCGTACCCTTCGGCCGACCCCGGTCTCGCCGAGATCACGGGACGAGCGTCGGATCTCGGCCGGTTCAAGCCGCCGACCCTGCGCAACATCGCGCTGACCGCGCCGTACATGCACGACGGCAGCGTGGCCACGCTCGACGAGGTCGTCGAGACCTATGCGCACGGCGGCCGCGCGCCCGACCCGCTGCGCTCGCCGCTCGTCACCGGCTTCGCGATCGCCGCCTCCCAGAAGGCCGATCTGGTCGCGTTCCTCGGCGCACTCACCGACGATGCGCTGCTCGCCGATCCAGCGCTCACCAATCCATGGTGATGAGATAGGATCAGCCCATGAGCGGAGGGCGGATGATTGGTGTGGCGCTGGTGGTCGTGCTCGCGACCGCGTGTTCGAAGAAGACCACAACCGATCCGGACCCGTGCGCGCTGGAGATGGTGAAGATCGGTGACGC
>JAYVLW010000223.1:0-13145 GCA_043759315.1 Myxococcales bacterium | reverse complement strand
AGGGCGCGCTGCGCGGTCCGCACGATCTGAACCTTCTTGCCGTCGGGCGAGGCCAGCACCGCGCGCGCGCCGGAGACCGCCACCAGCTTCATCGGCGCTTCGAGATCGATCCGCGCCGCGGCATCGAGATGCGGCGGCTGGTACAGCACGACCCGGGGCTGCGGCTCGCGCGACACCACGAGCAACCCGCTCGGCGTTCCCACCATCGCGAGGTCGACATCGTCGCTGTCGAGCGTGAGCTGGCCGACGGCCGGTGCCGCGCCTCGCTCGAACACCAGGACGTTCCGCCCGCGGCGGACCGTCGCCCACAGCCCGTCGAGCGAGGTCGCGATCATCGGTGCGCTGGTCCCTGCGGCATCATTTCTTCGCGCCGAACCCGCGGATGATCGTGACCAGCGCGTCGACGACCTCCGGCTTGCCTCTCAGCTGACCCTGCGCTGGCATCATCGGGCTCTTGCCAACCGCCTGACCGCCCTCGAGGATGATCTTCCGGATCTCGTCATCCGTGACGCTGGCCTGCCAGGCAGCGTCGGAGTAATTGCGCGGCTTTGGGGAAAGGCTCTCCGCGGCGGGGCCGTCGCCCATGCCGCCCATGCCGTGGCACTGCGAGCACACGTTCTGGAACATGGCCGCGGCCTGTTCGGCGGGGCTGCCACCGCCGCCACCCGACGGGCGGTTCGCGGTCGGTCCCGACTCGGGTTTCGCGTTCGGGGAGCCCGAGGTGGGAGCAGGCGGCTTGTCATTCTTGCCGCACGCCGAGAGGAACGAGATCGCGATCAACAGCCGGAGCATGCCGACGAGCGTACCCCAAGGGCACTGACTCGGCTGGCACCTCGCTGGCGTATCACTCGTACGGATCGGTGCGCGTCCACGCCTGGAACACCTGGCCCGCGGTGATCGTCAGCTTGACTTCATAGAGCGACGACTTGCCGTCACAATCGAGGTCGCCGACGGCGCGCAGCGTGGCGGCGGTCCCCGAGGGATCGGGCGCGTACTCGTACGTGAAGCGATAGTCGTCATCGATCGCGAACCCGAGCCCGGTCCAGCCCGGGGCAGCCCAGGTCGC
Organism: Myxococcales bacterium; assembly: GCA_043759315.1. GTDB lineage: Bacteria > Myxococcota_A > Polyangia > Haliangiales > Haliangiaceae > JABFXX01. Next base: position 12,079 of record JAYVLW010000223.1, on the reverse strand, counting down.
CGGATCGGGGCTGCACGTGCCGCCCTGCTCGCAACACGACGGGCGCGGCGTGGGCGCGGCTCCGGGCGGGAGGTGACCGGTCGCCAGATAGGCGAGCGTGACCTTCTCGGCGAGGTAGCCGAGCAGATCCTCGGCCTCCTGTGCGCGGGTCTTTGCGGTGCACGAGCGCTTCGCGGCGGGGCATGTCGCGATCGCGCACAGCGCGACGAGCAACAGGACATACCGGATGCGGCGCCACATGACGCCGCACCCTAGTCCCGATCGACCCGCCGTGCAAAGGCTTCCACGATGCGGGAGGTGTGGCGCGGCGCCTCGAGCTGCGGGGCATGGCCGACGCCCCGCATCACGACCAGCTCGGCGCGGGGCAGAGCAAGGACGAGATCCTCCGCGACACGCTTCGAGATGATGCGATCCTGTTCGCCGTGGATGACGAGCGCTCGCTGCAAGATCTGGCCGACCTCGCGCGGCACGCCGTCCTCGTTGCCGGCGAGGATGAAGCCGCGGAACAGCTTGTGGAGCGTGGTCGCGCGCTTGACGCGCTCCATGATCACGTGCCGGATCACCGCCTTGCCGACCGGCGGCGGACGCTCGAGCGCGATCGCCATGAACTTCTCGACGTCCTGCTCGCCGGGGATCAACGGGTTGTCGCCGTCGATCCAACCGCGCGCGGGCCCGTCGTGGACGTCGCGGCCGATCGACGCGACGAGGACCAGTCCCGCGACGCGATCCGGATACGACAGGGCCAGGCGCAGGCCGACGCCGCCGCCCATCGAGTTGCCGCACACGATCGCGCGATCGATGCCAACATGATCGAGCACGCGCAGCACGGCCTCTGCGTGATGGCGAATGCTGGCCTCGCGCTCGGCGACATCGGCCGAGAGGCCATGGCCCGGGAGGTCGATGAGCGCCATCCCACGCCGTCGCGAGACCAGCGCCGCCATCAGCAGCCAGGTCTCCTTGTCGCCACCAAAGCCATGGATGCACGCCAGGGGGTACTGCGCGACGGACGCCCCCTTGCGTCCGGCGCGATGCGCGTAGGCGATACCGTCGGTGGTCCGCGCGCCGCGCACCCCGGCCGCGAGCGCGACGGTGCGGTGGATGGCGCGGAGCTGTACGCCGCCCACGGCGACCTCGAGCTCATCACGCCACGTCGTCACGGAGTCGACAGCCTAGCGCGATCCATGTTCGATCGCGGGATGCGGTTGTTGCCGATCGTCCTGCTCGCGGCCTGCGGCTCCAAGGAAACCTCGCACACGCCGACCCCCGGGTCGGGCTCGGCCGTCGGCAGTGCCGTCGCCGCGCCCGTCGCGCCCAGGTCCCCGAGCGCGGACTTCGTCGCGTTACTCACCGCGCACGCCAAGCCAACCCTCGTGGGTCCGTTCGCGGCGCTCACGGTGTCCACCGATCTTACGATCGGCGAAGCCCGTCGGATCGCACCGGACCTGGTCGTCCCCGAGAACGTGATGAAGGACCTCGACTGGTTCGAGTACAAGACCGAGTCCTACACCGACGTCAGCCTGCGCACCGAGCGATTCGGGCAGATCGACTCGCCACCCGATACCTGGCTCGTCGGTCGGCTACGCGCGGTGTTCCTCCACGGGAGAGCCGATCTCGAAGCAGCGCTGACGAAGGCGTGGGGCGCGCCGAGAAAGCTCGGCCGCCGCGCGCTGTGGTTCGATGCACCGATGCACCTTCGCTGCATGCTGTGGAATTCGGATGGCCGCGATACGCCCAAGGACTCGCTCGTCCTCGACTGTGGTCGCTACATGCCGCTCGTCGAGCTGATCGGGACCGACAAGGCGCTGTTCGGGTTCGAGCAGGGGCAGCCGTTGCTCGGCATGACCACCCGCGCCGTGCTGAAGCGCTGGGGGCGGCGCGTCTTCAACGAGGGAGCGACGATCATGCTGCCGCCGACCGAGCTCGCGGAGCGCGCGACCACGATCCGCACCGGCGACTTCGAGGCCCCCGAGAAGGTCACCTGGTACACGCTGTCGCTGTCGGCGGACCAGTCGACGATCGCCGCGCTGCTCGACGCGAAGTTCGGCAAGCCGACGCAGGATGATGCCGTCGCCGGCGACATCTACCGCGCGAGGCCGCGCGTGGTGTTCACCGGCAGCGAGGTCACCGTGGGCGTCCAGCCCGAGGAGTGAGCGACCTACGCGCGCTTCATGCGATCGCGCGCGACCTCGAGAACGGCGAGCGCGCTGTCGACACGATTGAACGGCGGCATGATGTACGCGCCGGCGACCCGGTGCTTGACCGCCGCGAGGGCCTCCTGCGCGATCTTGATGCCTTCGGCGCGCGCGGCGGGTCCACCGCCGACCTTCGCCATCCGCTCGCGGTACTCGCCCGGGATCGCCATGCCGGGGACCTCGTTGTGGAGGAACTCGGCGTTGCGGTGGGAAGCGAGCGGAAGGATCCCGACCATCACGGGGAGGCCGAGCGGCGCCGCGTCGTCGAGGAAACGCTCGAGCGTGCGCGGGTCGTAGACCGGCTGCGTCATGATCAGCTCGGCCCCCGCGAGCTTCTTGTCCTCGAGCCGGCGCATCTCGCGCTCGCGATCCTGCGCCGCCGGCTCGGCACCGGTGGCCAGCACGAACGACGTGGGCTCGCACTCCTTGCCCGCGGGATCGACGCCGGCGTTGAGCCCGGCGGCGATCCGCAACAGGCCCACCGAGTCGACGTCGTAGACCGGCGTCGAGAACGGGTAGTCGCCCATCTTCGGCGGATCGCCGGTGATGATGACGAGGTTGCGCAGGCCGAGGCCCTGGGCGCCGAGCAGGTGCGCGATCAAGCCGAGGAAGCTGCGGTCGCGCGCGCAGACGTGGAGGATCGGCTCCACCGGTGTCTCCAACGCGAGGCGCGCGCACACCGCCACGTTCGCCATCCGCGCCGACGCACGTGGCCCGTCGGCGATGTTGACCACGTCGACGCCGCCCGCGAGCAAGTCCGCGACCTGCTGCTTCGTCTTCGTCAGGTCGCTGCCGGCGGGCGCGGTGAGCTCGACGGAGACCACGAACTCGCCCTTCGTCAGCCGCGCGCCGAGCTTGCTGCGGTCCGCCAGCGGCACCTTCGCGATCGGCGTCGTCGCGGGAGAGCTCACCGAGATCGAGACGTTCGCGCCGGGTGCGCGCTCGGCGCGGGCATCGATGTTCTCCCCGCGCAGCATGCGCACGGCGCCGAGCATCGCGCGCGTGTGCTCGGGCGTGGTGCCGCAGCAGCCACCGACGAGTCGGACGCCGCTCTTCAGCATGCGGCGTGCGAACACGCCGAAGTGCTCCGGGTTCGCGACGTACAACGTGCGCCCCTCGACGGACGCGGGCAGGCCGGCGTTCGGCTGGGCGATCACGGGACGGCCGCGACCGACCATCGCGACGGCGACCTGATACAGCTCGGCCGGACCGATGCCGCAGTTGCCGCCGATCACGTCGGCCCCCGCGGCGATCAGGCGATCCGCGATCTCGTTCGGTCCCAGGCCGCCCTCGGCCTTGCCCTGGGCGTCGAACACCATCATCGCGATCACGGGCACGCGGGGCCCGCGCTCCTTCGCGACCTCGATGGCGGTCTCGATCTCGAGGATCGAGCCGAACGTCTCGAGCATGATCGCGTCGGCGCCGGCGAGGACCAGGGTGTCGATCTGCTCGGCGAGCGCGAACCGGGCGAGCCGGCGCTCCGAGGAGCTCGCGGTCCCGAACCGCACGCCGGTGGGGCCGACGGCGCCCGCGACGTACGCGCGATCACCGGTGGCCGCGCGCGCGAGGTCCACGCCGGCCCGGTTGAGCGCGGCCGCTTGATCCGCGAGGCCATGCTTGGCGAGCGCGATCCGGTTCGAGCCGAACGTGTTGGTCTCGATCAGCTCGGCGCCCGCCGCGACGTAGTCCGCGTGAACGCGCTTGATCAACTCCGGCTGGGCGAGGTTGAGCTCGTCGTAGCTGCGCGTGTGCAGCACGCCACGCTCGTAGAGCAGCGAGCCCATCGCGCCGTCGAGCAGCAGCGGCCCGGCGGCGATTGCCGCCGACAGGGTCGGCCGTTCGGCGATCGTCGAGGCCGAGCTGCGTTGCGTGGTCACGGCCGGAACTCGCGCCCCGCAAAGGCGAGCCCGGTGAGCTGGCGGCGGACCTCGCGCAGGGCATCGCCGCGGCCGACCTGCGCCAGGTGACCGCCGTCGAACCACATCACCGGCACGTCCCAGTGCGCGGCGAGCGCCTCGGCCTGCTCGGGTGGCGTGATCCGATCACCGCGCCCGGCGATCACCGCGAGCCGCTCGCGCGGGAGGCGAGGCGGGCGCGTCAGCGGCGCGTGGACGGAGAACGCCTCGGCGAGCATGTCCTCGGTGATCCCGGCCTTCGCCGCGCGGATCCGCTGCGGGCTGTGCTCGCCATGGCGCCAGAACAACCGGGACATCGAGACCGCCGGGATCATCGCGACCGCGAAGTCGATGCCGCCGGGATCGTCGGCGCCGGCGACGCTCGCCCACAGCGACGTCGTGTACCCGCCGAGGGACATCCCCATCGCTCCGACCGCGGACGCGCCGCGCGAGCGGAGGAACAGCGACAGCGCGCGCAGATCGTGGATCGCCTGCCCGAAGCCTTCGTTCGTGCGCATCGGGTTGCCGCTGGGGAACAGCGCGCCGCTCTTGCCGAGCGCGGTGCCCGGCGCACGGTCGCCGTGGAACGGCAGCACGAACGCGGCGACATCGAACCCGTGACGCAGCCAGTACGGCACCTGGAACGTACGCGCGGTGACCCAGTGGTTGCCGCCACCCCAGCCGTGGAGGAGCACGATCGTGGGGCGGCCGCGGCCGGAAGTCCACCAGCGCGCGTGCGCGGTCAGGTTCTCGGCGGCGCGCAGGTGCAGATCGCGGGCGGCGGGCAGGAACGGCTGGTACTCCGACGGGTACGCGAGGTCGACGACGTGGGTGCCGAGCGGACCCTCTCCCCGCGAGGTGATCGTCATCACCGGTGCGCTGGGTGTAGGGAAGAACGGGCTCGGTACGCCGAGCGTGCCCTCGCGGTACGCGCGGGCGAGCGCCAGGAGGTTCGTGCGGGCGTCCGCCGGGTCGATCTTGGGGGTCCGCGGCGCCATCCGGCGCTCCATGAACCGGACCACGCCCCGGTCGAGCGCGGCCGTCGCTCGCGTGAGGAGGTTCGAAGCGGGTCCCGAGCGCACCGGGAGCACCGTACCATGCAGATCGGCCGTAGACTCGGAGAGGGATGGCGCCCGCAGACGCGACGGGTGAGGGGGATCCAGCGACCGAGGTCGATGGTGCGGCCACCGTCGTGGACCGACCGAGGTCCGCGACGCTGAACCCGACTCCGGCGCCGACGCCGACGCCCGTGCCGGCGTCCGTCACGATCACCACGGCCGCGGAGGCCCTGGAGAACGAAGAGGTCCAGCGGACGCGTGCGTTCATCCGCATGGGCTGGCTCGCGAGCGTCGCGGGCCTCGGCGCGGTGCCGTTCGTCGAGAGCACGCGGCCGATGGTGATCGTGTTCGTCACGGCGCTCGCGATCGGGATGGTGGTGAGCTTCGGGTTCCACCAGGCGTTCCGCGATCCGGCGAAGTTCGGCCCTCGTTCGATGTGGGCGCTCGGCGTGATGTCGGTGATCAACGCGTGCATCGCCGTGCTGTTCTTCGGCACGTTCACGATCGCTCCGATCATGCTGGTGATGGGGCTGCACTTCATCGGTCGCAGCGACCTGCCGGTGCGGCGCGTGGTGTGGACGATCGCGGGTGTGTTCCACGGGGCGACCGCGCTCGCGCTGATCGCCGGCCTCGTCACCGATCCGGGAGTGTTCGCGTCGGGGCAACCGATGTCGACGGAGGGCTACCTGCTCGGCGCGCTCTACGTGCAGGCCGCGTACGCACTCGCGTACTACACGGGCAAGGCGCAGCGGGAGGTCTCGCTCCAGTCGCTCACCCAGCTGCAACGCGCGACCCGGGTAGCCTCCCAGCGCGCGGCGCTACTCGACGAATTGCGGATGGATCTCGCGCGCGCCCAGCAGGCGGGGGCAGGGCGGCTCACCGATCAGGTGCTCGGTGGGTTCACCCTCGGCACGGTGATCGGTCGCGGCGCCTTCGGCGAGGTCTACGAGGCGAGCGGCCCCCCGCCCGATGGCGGCGCCGCCGCGGTCAAGGTCCTGCACGTCGAGCACGGCGCGGATCCGATGGTGCTCGCGCGGTTCCTGCGCGAGGCGGCCGCGACAGCGTCGGTCGCGTCGCCCAACGTCGTCCGCGTGCTGGCGACGAGCGAGCCCGATGCGGCCACGCCGTTTCTGGCGATGGAGCGCCTGCGCGGCGTGACGCTCTCGGATCTCCTCCGCCGCGTTGGCAGGATGCCGCCGGACGAGGTGGTCGCCCTCGTCGAGCAGGTCGGCGCAGGCCTCGATGCGGCGCGCGTCGCGGGCATCGTGCACCGCGATCTCAAGCCGCAGAACCTGATGATCGTCGGCGACGTCTGGAAGATCATGGACTTTGGCGTGGCCGCGCTCGTCGACCACGGCAACACGCTGACCGCCGGCGGGATCGTGGGGACGCCGCAGTTCATGGCCCCCGAGCAGGCGCGGAGCGAGAAGGTCGACCACCGCACGGATCTGCACGCGCTCGGCGCGATCGCCTATCGCGCGTTGACCGGCCGCAACGCGTACGCGGGTCCTGACGTCCCCGCGATCCTCTACGCCGTGGTGCACACGATGCCGATCCGGCCGACGGCGCTCGCCGCGTTGCATCCCGACGTCGACCGGTGGACCGCGCTCGCGCTCGCGAAGGACCCCGCGGCGCGGTTCGGCTCCGGTGCCGAGCTGGCGGATGCGTTCGGCGCCGCGATCCGCGGCGAGCTGTCGCCCACGGATCGCTCGCGCGGCGATGCGCTGATCTGGCAGGCGCCGTGGCAGGAGGCGACGTGACGTCCCGGAGCCTCGCCACCCCGACCGCCGGGCTGACCACCGCCGTGGAGGCGCTACGCGACGAGGAGATCGAGCGCACGCGGCGGTTCCTCCGCATCGGCTGGCTGGTCGCCGCGTTCGCGATCGCGGGCGTGTTGCGGCTGCCGGGCGATCCGCTCGTGCAGCGCCTGCTGATCGGTGCGATCGCGGGCACGGCGCTGGCATCGGTGGTCGTCGAGCGGATGCTCGCGCGTCAGGCCGCGGTGCGCGGCGCGGTGATGACCGGCCTCGCGCTGCTCTGCGTGGGCTGCGGCTCGCTGGCGACCCTCTACACGGGCGTGTTCGGCGGCGCGCCGCTGATGATGGTCCTCGGCGTCTACTTCTTCTGCCGGACCGAGCGGCGATCGGCCGCGATCCTCGTCTACGTCGTCGCCGCGTGCGCGCATGCGGTGCTCGCGGGTCTCGTGCTCGCCGACGTGTTCGACGAGCCGGGGATCGCCGCGCTGCGCGGCAATGTCTCGTTCCAGGCCCAGCTCGCGGGTCAGGTGTGCGCGCAGTTCGGCTACCTGATGGCGTTCTGGCTCGCGCGCTCCACCCGCGCCGCGTCGTTGCACGCCCTGTCCGAGCTGCAGGTGGCCACGCGCCTCGCCGCCGCGCGTGGGGCCCAGCTCGACGAGCTCCGCGACGATCTCGATCGCGCGCTCAAGGTCGGCGGTCGCGGGCGGTTCACCGGTACCGTCGTCGGCAGCTGGGAGCTCGGTGTGGTCCTCGGGCGCGGCGGCATGGGCGAGGTCTACGAGGCTACCAACGTCGACGACCAGCGCCTCGCCGCGGTCAAGCTCCTGCGCCGCGAGCTGATGCTCGACCGCGCGCACGTCGACAGGTTCCTGCGCGAGGTCAGCGCGGCGAGTGCGCTCGCCTCCCCGCACGTCGTCCAGGTGTACGAGGCGAGCAAACCCGACGAGCTCGTCGCGTACCTCGCGATGGAGCGGCTGCGGGGCGAGACCCTCGGCGCGATCCTGCGCGGCGGCGGCACGCTCGATCGAGCCGGCGTGCGCGAGCTCGTCGACCAGCTCGCGGGCGTGCTCGAGCTCGCCCGCACGGCCGGCATGGTTCATCGCGATCTCAAGCCGCACAACGTGTTTCGCACCGAGCCCGGAACCTGGAAGCTGCTCGATTTTGGCGTCGCCGTGCTCGCCGATTCCTCGGGGACGCTCACCCAGGGCGGCGTGATCGGCACGCCGGGCTACATGGCGCCCGAGCAGGCGAAGGGCGAGGCCGTCGATCACCGCGCGGACCTCTACGCCCTCGGCGCGATCGTCTATCGCTGTCTCACCGGGCGCGTCCCGTTCGCCGGCAACGACATGGCCTCGATCCTCTACTCGATGGTCCACGACGCGCCGATCCGCCCCAGCGCGCTCGCGACCCTCCCGACCGACGTCGACCGGGTGCTCGCGATCGCCCTCGCGAAGCGGAAGGCCGACCGGTTCGGCACCGCGCCCGAGCTCGCCGACGCGCTGACCCAGGCGTTCGCGAACCGGCTCGTCCCGTCGCTGCGGGTTGCCGCCGATGCGCTGATCCGGCACCAGCCGTGGCGCGAGCTCGATATCGAGCCGCTGACCCGCGAGCTGGGGCCAGGTGGCGGCCGAATCCCGGGCACTTGAATCCCGATCGCGCTATCACGTCTACATGCCTGCGATGAGGTCCCTCGCCGCCACCGCGTTGTTGCTGTTCGCCGCCACGGCGTCGGCCGACACGTTCGGTGGGTTCTCGGGAGTCGATCGCCCCTATCAGCTCAACCAGGACCGGGTGTGCACGCCGCTCGTCGTCACCAAGGGGAAGGCCGCGGGGGCGCCCGCGTGTGACAAGGCCGCGGCGGACATCATGGCCAAGCTCCGGTTCAAGGACCCGATCCCGCAGAAGGGGGTCGACAAGGCCGCGTTCGCCGCGACCGCGTCGGGCCGCACGTTGACCGTCACGCGCGCAGCGTCCGGCGAGGTGGTCCTGACGTGGGACGCGTCGGACCCGATCAGCAAGGTCGTCGAGGTCTACGCGAGCCAGTACGAGGATCGCGTGGCGGTCGCGTTCGCCACGCGGCGCATGGGCAAGGAGCTGACCGATGTCGTCGGCTTCGATCTCGGCAAGCCCTCGCAGGCCGCGATCCCGAAGGATCCGGTCACGGCTCCCACCACTCCGCCGGTCGCGCCACCGGTCGTCGAGGATCCGAAGCTCACGAAGGCCGTCGCTGCCGCGCGCAAGGCGGCGAAGCCGAAGGCGCTGGCCGCGTGGAAGGCGGTGCTCGCGATCGATCCCGCGCACTCCGAAGCGACGTACGGTGTCGCGGTGGCGCAGGCCGCGGCGAAGCAGACCGCCGACGCGCTCGCGACCCTCGGCCTGCTCGTCGCATCGCAGCGCCCGGATGCGATCGAGTTCCTGATCGAGGCCCGGTTCGAGCCCGCGTTCGCCGCCCTTCGCGCCGATCCCGCGTTCCGCGCGAAGGTCGGTCTCGACAAGAAGGGCGGTTCTGCCTACGAGCGGCTGATGGGCTTCGGCGGCCAGTGGGAGCAGACCGGCACGTCCTGCGATACTCCCGAGGTCCGGTTCACCGCCACGCGCGACCGCGTCGTGCGCATCCGGGTCAAGTCGCGCTGCGGCGGCCAGGTCTACGACCTCCCATTCAAGGGCGCGTGGCGCAGCGACGGTGATCGGGTGGTGCTGACGTTCGCCACCCGCGGCAAGCAGGTCACCGGCGCCGACGAGGCCGGCTGCCGGTTCGAGGTCAAGGGCGACGAGGACTCCTTGCACTGCGACCTCGGCCACGACATCGAGTTCGTCGTCTTGCCGACGCGGCGCTGAAGTCACGCGCGGTCCGGATCCACCGGAGCCTGCGCTCGTCGGGCCGCCCGGGGGCCGAATCGACTTCCGCAGGCGCCTCGAGGCACGCTGACGGGCACGCTGACGATGAGGTAGATTAGATACGTGGACCTCTCACGTGCGGAGATCGACGAGATGCTGAGGCGCGCGGATACTCAACGCTGCAAGCTTCGGCGTGCGAGCCGTGAGCTGATCGCGTTCGGAGACGAGCTGATGCGAGCCCGAGCCCGTGACAGCGCGGGCGGATCGACGAGGCGTTAGTCGAGCACGAGCTCGGCTTGCTGTCCGCGGAGATCACCGATCACGACATTCTCGTGCGGTTCGCCAGGCTGATGAAGCCAGAGTGAATCGGGACCCGGACGGGTTCGATCAGGTCGCCGCCTGGTCGGATCGGGATCGGGACGGGCGTCCGGCGGGCGGACGATGCGTCCGGATGACAGCCGGACACGGACAGGCACCGTCTCCGTTGTGCGCGAAACTCCTCGAGAGCGCCGAGGCACATGCCGTGCAGCACGCGGCGCCATGAACAACATCATCGCGTCGCTTCTCGTTTCATTCACCGTCATCGCATGCGGCTCCGAGCCAGAGCCGAGCCCGCCGGATGCCGCGCCCCCCGTCACCACGGTCCCGCGCGATCCGGCGGGAGGCTTCGTCGTCTCGACCACGCTCGACGTGTCGCCGCCCGCGCCGGCCGCGCTCGTCATCTCGGCGCTCGATCGAGCGGCCTCGCAGCCCAGCAAGTTCATCCTCGAGAAGATGATCGCGACCTTGCCCGATGGCGCGACCAAGACGGTCGCCACGGTCGCCCTGCCGTTCGTCGCGCCGTACCTGGACGTGCGGCTCGCCGAGTTCGCGCCGCGGTTCGTGCCCGGCGTTCGCGCGATCGCGACCGGGTTCGCGCGGATCGCGGGCCACGCCGATCTGCTCGAGGTGTGGAAGATCGATGCGAGCGGCGCCGCCATCCGCACGGTCGCCGGCGTGCGCTTCGATGTGGGCGCGGCGCCGCCGATCGCGTTCGCGGACATCGGCGTCCAGGACGTCTCCGCCGCGACCAAGGTCGAGCTCGATGCCGCCGGGAAGCTGACGTTCGCGCAGCACCTGATCGCGATCCGCTACGGCGCGATGGTGCGCGCGGGGCTCGACCTCGTGGTGGTACCGACGGCGGAACCGACCGCGCACGACGTGGCGCAGGCGCTGGGCGCGCTCGTCGACTGTACGCGTCTCGGTCAGCTCGCGGCGGACAAGGTCGGTCTCGGCTCGCCGCTCGTCTATCGCAGCGCCTGCGTCGCGGCGATGGTCGCGGTCGCGGCGGAGCTGGATGACCACGTCGTCGACATCGACGCGGCGCCGATGGTGCTGACCCTGACCGGTACGGCCATCGGCGTCGATGTCGACCACGACGGCACGATGAACGCGATCAAGGCCGGCCACTGGACCGGGTCGGCCGCCCACGCCGGCGCGACCCAGCCGATCGCAGCGATCTTCGCGGGCGGGGCGCCGTGAAGTCCGCGGTTGGCAACGTGCGGTCAGACGGTATCTTACCGAGGTGAAGACGGTCGTTTCCAGCAAGGGCCAGATCGTGTTGCCGGCCGAGATCCGGGCACACGACCGGATCGTTCCGGGGCAGCGGTTCGATGTGGAGCGACTCGAAGAAGGGCGCTATCTGCTGACCCGGCAGCCGGAGCACAACGCGGGGCTCGTGGACTGGTTGCTCGCGTGCCCGGAGAAGGACTGGTTCGTCCCGGTCGACTCCGAGTCCACAGCCTGATCGCCGCGACCGCGCTGGCGCACGGGCTCGTGGTCGCGACCGACAACATCCGCGACTTCCGGCATGCCGGTGTAGTCCTCGAAGACCCGTTCTCCGCCTGAGCTGGTAAGCCGGCTCACACTTGAACGTTTCGGATCGGGCCGGCCACCAAGTCCTGACAAGCTATGCTGCTTCGGGTGAAGCGCGAGACCGGCGGGCACGACCGCGCGGCGTTGGGGCCTGCCGACGAGGCAGACCTCATCACGCGCTGCCGTGGGAACGACCGCGGTGCGCACGACGAGCTCTACCACCGGTTCCGGCGTGCGGTGGCCGGCAACCTCTATCGCGTCCTCGGCGACCGCACCGATCTCGATGACCTCGTCCAGGAGGTGTTCGTGATCGCGTTCCGCGGCCTCGAGAAGTTCCGCGGCGACGCGCGGCTCTCGACCTGGCTCTACCGGATCTGCGTGAACGGGGCGCTCGGCAGGATCCGCACCCGCAAGCGGCGGCCGATGGCGATCGGCGTGGCAGATCTCGATGCGGCGGCGATCGATCCGAGCCTGATGGAGCGCCC
>JAYVLW010000222.1:0-2833 GCA_043759315.1 Myxococcales bacterium | reverse complement strand
GCGAGCGCGACACCGGAGATCACCGCGATGTTGCCGACCAGCGCGTAGGTCCGGCCGGTGGATTCGAGATCCTGCAGGCCGCGAATGTCGGCGGCGGTCGCGGTCTTCGCGCGATCGATGTCGGTCTGGACGCTGCTCGCACGGGTCCACAGCACGACGCCGACGGCGGAGAGCACGCCACCACCGATCACGCCGGCGAGGTACGGGCGGCCAACCCCGAAGCTGCCGTCATCGTGGTTCGCGGTAGATGGCGCGACCGCCGCCGGTGCCTCGCCCGGGGCCGGAGGCAGCGACTCGGGCGCGGACTCGCCCACGTCGGTCTCCGTCGGTGGCGGCTTGGTCTCCGTCGCCGGCGGCGGTGATGTGGAGGACGACGGCGGCACCGGCGTCGCGCCGACCGAGGCAGCCGGTGCGCCCTTCGGCGCCCCATACCAGGGTCCAACGCGCGCGCCGACCTCGGCGTTCAGCGCTTCCTTGCGCACGGCGAACGTGACCGTCTGGATCGGCTTGCCCTTGGCCGCCCGTTGCACGGTGATGGTCACCGTGCCGTCGGCGCCCGGATCGGCCGTGGCGACCAGCAGCTCGTCGACGCCGAACTCGTCGAGGACGGCCCCTCGGCACTTCTCGAGCTCGCCGACGCAGTTGCTGACGGCGGCGGCGTCGGTGAACGAGAAGTCGACCTGCGTCGCCTTCGGATCCACGCGCCGCGCGAGCTCGAGCAGCTGGTACTCGAGCTGCTTGCGAACAAACGCATCGACGGTTCCTCCGGTGCGCATGATGACGACCTTGCGACCCGCCTCGGCGCTGTGTGGCGCGAGGACGACGAACGTGGCGACCAGCAGCGCGATCCAGATCGATCGTCTGGACGAGACGAGCTCCCTCATGACTCCAGCGTGCACGGGGTCAGATGTCGGTGAGAAGAGGAAATCGTCGCCGACGCTCGTCGACAGCAGCTGCGCAAGCTTCGTACAGCGGCTAGTTCGCTCGCGCTTCCAGCGGTAGGATGCCGCGATGACCGAGCGCGAGGCGTGTGCGTTGCTCAAGTCGCGATTCGAGGCGGCCGGCTACAAGATCGCCGAGAACCAGCCGTTCGACGAGGATGGTGTGACGTTCGAGATCGATGGCTTCGATGCCTCCGCGCGCGTCGGGTACGAGTACATCACCGAGGAGTCCGGAGACAGCTGGGACGTCGATGGGCGGGTGGTCGAGGCGCTCGCGGAGCGGCGCAAGGCCGGCGACCTGCGCATCCTGGTGATCGACGAGGCAGCCGCGCCCGATGCCGCCGCGCTCGAGCGCGCCGCGCTCGCGTTCCTCTCCGAGATCGCGACGCCCGCGAAGCCGAAGCGCGCGCCCAAGGCGACCACCCCAGCGAAGGAGAAGAAGGTCACCGCGCCGAAGGAGAAGAAGCCGGCCGCGAAGCCGGCCGCAAAGGACAAGAAGCCCGCGCGATCCAAGCGCGCCACCTCGGCCCGGTAGCCTCGTGCGTGCTACATCCAAGCCATGAGCGAGCCCGCCGCCGACGCTCCGCCCGCGCCCCCCGCGAAGCGCACGCTCAAGGAGCGACTGCAGTCGCACATGGCCGAGTACGGCAAGATCGCGCTGTACACGTACCTGGTGCTCTCCTTGTCGGCGATCGTCGGCTTCTCGATCGCGATCGGTGCCGGCGTGGAGCCGTCGAGCGCGAGCGGCGTGCTCGGCGTGATCGGCGCCGGCTGGGTCGCGGCGAAGGCCACCATGCCGCTCCGGATCCTCGCCACGCTCGGCCTGACCCCGCTGGTCGCGGCCGTGATCAGGAAGTACCGGCCGCACAAGCCGAAATCCGACGACGACGACGAGTAGCGAGTCCTGCCGCACCGTGCCGTCGATCACCGTTCCCGCGGGAGCCGGGTCACGTGTTGTACGGGCATGTCCCCGCGAATCCTGCTGCCCCTGACCCTCCTCGCCACCGCCTGCACCACGCTCGGGCCGATGCCCGCGACCACGGGCGTCTCCGCGATCCCGAACGGACGGCCCGGGGTCGAGCTGCAGGCCGCCATCATGCCTTCGACGTACCTGAGTGATTCCGTGCGTGACTCCGAAGGAGGCGAGCCCACGCGGCAGCTGTCCGCCGTCCTCGAGCCCGCGCGCCTGCTCGGCGTCAAGGGCCTGATCCTCGGCGCGCGATCGTGGGGAGACGAGGGCGATAGCCCGTTCGAGCCGATGGTCGGGATTCGCCGCAGGCTCGATGACACGTTCGCGATCGCCGGCATCGCGTACGGCACGCACGCGTACGGCGAGGAGAGCGGCGCCCACTACTCGGCGAACCGCGTTGGGGGCGAGCTCGCGTTCGACGCCAAGATGATCCCGTTCGGCGGGTCGGTCGCGATCCACGGTCAAGCCTCCGTGTCGGCGACGTACCTCGACGCGACGGGCACGTACTGCGTCGGGCAGGAAGGCACGGCGATCGACTGCGAGGACACGAGCCGCCGCGTCGATACGGCGGTCGAGGGCGTGTACACCGCGGCGACCGCGGGCTTCTCGCTCGACATCGCGCGCCGCCCCCACGGTGTCGTTCACAACGTGCGGGTCGCGATCCTCGGCTCGGTCGGTGCGCGGCCGAGGATCCGCGATGGCATCCAGGAGCAGAGCGCCGATAGCTACACGTCGGTCGGCCTGTCGCTGACGCTCGGCCTCGGCGAAGACTAGCTCCCTCGAGGATCACGACACCGCCGAGCCGCGCGCGCCGCAGCGATTCTACGCCGTGCTAGCGTCGCCGGCCATGACGCCCTGGATCCTGATCCTCGCCCTCGGTCTCGGTGCGTGCGGCGGCAAGAAGGAGGACAAGTCGCCACCG
>JAYVLW010000221.1:0-6364 GCA_043759315.1 Myxococcales bacterium | reverse complement strand
CTCTGTGACGCGGTGCGTGGACCCGGTTTTCGCTTGATGATTCTGTCGGTCCGAATACAGTCCCGACCCATGCGATCCGCTGTCGTCTCTGTCGCCGCTGGTCTGCTCTCTTTCCTCGTCGCATGCGGCCCCGCGGGGCGCCGACTGGATGACGACGACGGCTCTGGCGCCGACGCACCGATCGGGACGACCGGTCCGGAGATCTGCGACGACGCGTACGACAACGACGGCGACGGCCGCGCCGACTGCAGCGACACCGATTGCTCCGGCATCGGCATGTGCCCGGTGTGCGGCTCCGTCGAGAATCCGCAGGCGACCCCGCTCGCGCTGCCCGATGGCATCAGCGGCGGTGGGACATGCTCGACCGACGCGCAGTGCAGCGGCGCCACGCCGAACTGCGTCCAGAGCGAGTGCCACGCGTCGTACACCTCGACGCTCAATTTCATCGGCTTCGCCGCCGGCGCCACGCTGGTCGATCCGACGAAGCTCCTCAGCGTGTGCGTCGACATCGAGCACAGCTGGCTGCGCGACCTCCAGATCGAGCTGATCACGCCGCCCGACACGAGCGGTCAGAAGCACATCGTCGTGCTCGACAAGTGGCACGATCGCACGACCCTCGAGGAGATCTACCTGGGCATGGCGAACGACACTGACGATATCGGTCCGCCGGTGCCAGGCGTTGGGGCGAAGTACTGCTGGACTGCTACCGCCCCGACCCCGATGATCGACAGCTCTGGCACTGCTGGGCCGACAGCCAGTGTGGGCACGCACAAGGAGCTCGTCCCCGGCGACTACAAGTCGATGTCGCCGTGGAGCTCGATGCTGAACGTCCCGCTCAATGGCGACTGGACGATGCGCGTCACCGACCTGTGGGGATCGGACAACGGCTTCATGTTCAAGTGGTCGATCAAGTTCGATCCGTCGCTGGTCTCGGACTGCTCCGGTCCGATCATCCTCTAGCGATCTACGTTACCGTCGGCGCGGATGAGCTCGCGCCGGTTGATCGCAATGCTCGTCGCGATCAACGCCGTCCTCTTGATCGTCGGCGCGCTCGTCGTGCCGCCGCCCACGAGGCGCGCGGGCTCCGGCTTGCGCGTCGGCCTGGTGTTCGATGTCGGGGGCAAGAACGACAAGTCGTTCAACGAGGCGGCCTGGCGCGGGCTGCAGCGGGCCGAGGCCGAGCTCGGCGTCGACGTGCAGTTCATCGAGCCCACCGAGGGCGCCGATCGCGAGAGCGCGCTGCGGACGCTCGCCGCGCGCGGGGTCGACCTCGTGATCGGCGTGGGGTTCATCTTCGGGCCGGATCTCGAGCGGCTGGCGAAGCAGTTCCCGGCGGTGAAGTTCGCGGGCATCGACTACAGCCCATCGCCCGGCGTCGGTGACCTCCCGAACCTCGCGGGGCTGGCGTTCCGGGAGCACGAGGGCAGCTTCCTGGTCGGCGCGATCGCCGGGCTCATCACGCACACGAAGATCGTTGGCTTCGTCGGCGGGATGAAGATCCCGTTGATCCGCAAGTTCGAGGCGGGCTACGAGGCCGGCGTTCACCACGTGTGCCCGACCTGCCGCGTGGTGTCGGCGTATGCGGGCACCGAGCCGAAAGCATTCGCCGATCCGTCGCTCGGGGAGGAGCTGGCGAGCGCGCAGTACAGCAAGAGCGCGGACGTGATCTTTCACGCCGCCGGCAAGACCGGAGACGGCGTGTTCGCGGCGGCGAAGCACAGCGGCATGCGCGCGATCGGGGTCGACAGCGATCAGTACGAGGCCGCACCGTGCTGCGTGGTGACGAGCATGGTCAAGGGCGTCGATGTCGCGGTGCTCGAGGTGATCAAGGACATCATCGCGAACAGGTTCAAGCCGGGGTTGCACGAGCTCGGGCTCGCGGAGCACGGCGTGGGTTTCATCGCCGACGAGCGCAACCGGACGCTATTGCCGATCGAGGTGGTCAACGAGGCCCATCGGCTGGGCGACGAGATCGTGAAGGGCACGATCGTGGTACCTGACCGATGACCGACGCGATCCGCGCAGAGCTCGACAAGGCGTACCCCGGCTGCGTGGTGCTGCGCCGCGCGACGCTGACGGTGCGGCCGGGCACCGTGCACGCGCTGGTCGGCGAGAACGGCGCAGGGAAGTCCACGCTCGTCAAGATCCTCGCGGGTATCATCCCGTCCGATGGCGGCACGCTCGCGCTCGCCGGCCGCGACGTGTCGCTCGTGACCTGGAACCGGATCGCGGCGCGCGCGGCCGGGGTAGGGATCGTGCAGCAGCACGGTGCGTCGGCGCCCACGCTGACCGTCGTCGAGAACGCGATCCTCGGCGTCGAGGGTGGGCCGGTGCTCGCACTCGATGCGCCAGCGGACGCGCTCCAGCGGATGGGCGACAAGGTCGGGTTGCCGATCGATCCGCGCGCGCGTGCCGAGGATCTCTCTCTCGGCGCGGCGCAGCGCGCCGAGATCGTGGCCGCGCTCTATCACGATGCGAAGGTGCTGATCCTCGACGAGCCGACGGCGGTGCTCACGCCGATCGAGGTCGAGGGGTTGCTCGCCACGCTGCGCACGCTCGCCCGCGAGGGCACCACGATCATCATCGTCACGCACAAGCTCGACGAGGTGAAGACCGTCGCCGACGACGTCACCGTGCTGCGCGGCGGCGTGACCGTGGCGAGGTTCTCCACCGTGGACGCGCCGCTCGACACGGCGGCGATCGCTCGCGCGATGGTCGGCGCCGACCTGCCCGCGGCGACGAAGGTGTCCGCACCGGACGCGGACGCGAAGATCGCCCTCGAGCTGACCGATGTGGGGCTCGGCGAGCTGCACGCCGCGACGCTCGCGGTGCGCGCGGGGGAGATCGTGGGCATCGCCGGCGTGGATGGCAACGGGCAGCGGGAGCTCGCCCTCGCGATCGCCGGTCTCGAGCGCGCGCGCGGCACCGTGAAGATCGGCGGCCGCGATGTCACCCGGGCGTCACCCGCGGCGCGCCTGGCGGCGGGCCTCGCACATATCCCCGAGGACCGTCACCACGGTGGTCTCATCCTCGTCTCGTCGGTCGCCGATAACCTCGCGCTCGGCCGCACCGACCTGACGGGGCGGTTCCGCATCGATCACGCGCGCGTCGCGGCGAACGCGGCCGCGCAGATCGAGCAGCTCGATATCCGACCGCCGAACGCGAACGCCCTCGTGGAGGCGCTGTCCGGCGGCAACCAGCAGAAGGTCGTGGTCGGACGCGAGCTGTCGCGGCCGCGGCTCGTCGCCGTGGTCGCGGCGCAGCCGACGCGCGGCGTGGATCTCGGCGCCGTGACGCGGATCCACGAGCGGTTGCGCGCGGCCGCCACCGCGGGCGCCGGTGTGCTGGTGATCTCTGCGGATCTCGACGAGCTCCTCGCGCTGTGTCATCGCATCGTCGTGATCCTGCGCGGCAAGCTCGTCGGCGAGCGGACCACGCGCGACGAGCTCGGTGCGTTGATGACGGGGGCCACGTGATCGCCTGGCTGCGCCCGAGCGACGACGTGCGCCGCGAGATCGAGGCCGCGGTGATCGCGCTCCTCGTCGCCGTCGCGCTCGGCAGTGTGCTGATGCTGGTGGTCGGCAAGTCGCCGGGACACGTGTGGTCGCAGATGCTGATCCACACGTTCACCGAGTCGTACTGGTTCGGCTACTTGCTGTACAAGGCGACCGCGCTCGCGCTCACCGGCCTCGCTGTCGCGATCGCGCTCGACGCTGGAATGTTCAACATCGGCGCCGAGGGCCAGCTCACCGCCGGTGTGCTCGCGTGCGCGGTGATCGGAACCTCGATCCCGGAGGGCACCCCCGCGATCCTCGCGGTCCCGATCTGCCTCATCGGCGCGGCGCTCGCAGGCGGTGTGGTCGGCGCGATGATCGGCTACATGCGCGTCGCGCGTGGTGCGCACGAGGTGATCACGTCGATCATGCTCAACGCGATCGTCGCCGGCCTGGCGCTCTACATCGGCAACGTCGCGCTGTTTCAGGGGGGGACCACCACCGGCGCACCGATCGCATCCGGCGCGCAGCTCCCCCTCCTCGGGCTCGGGGGGAGCTCGGTGAGCGCGGCCCTCGTGATCTCGGTGGTCGCTGTCGCCGGCGTATGGTGGCTGCGCGCGCGCACCACCTGGGGCATGGCGTGGCTCGCAGTCGGCCGCGATCCGGAGGCCGCGCGCAGCGTGGGCATCGACGTCGGCCGGGTGCGCGTGCTCGCGATGGCGGGCTCCGGCGCGCTCGCGGGTCTCGCCGCGGCGAACTTCGTCCTCGGTCACAAGCATGCGTTCGAGGAGGGCCTCGGCCGCGGCACGGGCCTCCTCGGCATCAGCGTGGCGCTGCTCGGTCGTACGCACCCCGCGGGTGTGGCGGTCGCGGCGTTGCTTCTCGGCTTCCTCTCCGCGGGTGGCCTCTCCGTCGCGCAGGAGGTGCCGAAGGAGCTGATCGAGATGCTGCAGGGCGTGGTCGTGCTCGCGGTCGCGTGCGCGGGCCCGTGGGTGCGGCGCAAGCCGATCGCGGTGAAGGAGACCCCGTGATCGAGTCCCTCCTGTCCCTCGCGTTCCTCGCGCAGGTCGTGCGCATCGCGGTGCCCTACGCGCTCGCTGCCATGGGCGGCTCGATCACCGAGCGCGCGGGCGTCGTCGATCTCGCGCTCGAGGCGAAGTTGTTGTTCGGGGCGTTCACCGCCGCGGCGTTCGCGCACGCGACCGGTTCGGCGTTCGCCGGTGTCGCCGGCGGCATGCTCGCGGGCATGCTCGTCACCGGTGTGCAGCTGTTCTGCGCGCTGCGGCTGCGCGCGGACCAGGTCATCGTCGGCATCGCCCTCAACGTGATCGCGCTCGGCGGCACGCGGTTCCTGCTCCAGCTCGTCTATCACGAGGGCGCGAACTCGCCCCCGGTCCCCGGCTTCGGCCACGCGGTGCTCGCGAACCCGCTCGTGTGGCTCGCGTTCGTCGCCGCCGTCGCCGTGCCGATCGCGATCAAGCGCACGCGCTGGGGGCTCCGTCTCCGCGCCGCGGGTGATCGCCCCGAGGCGCTCGTCGCCGTCGGCGTGTCGCCGCACCGCGCGCGGATCGCGGCCGCCCTCGTCGGCGGCGCGCTGACCGGCGCGGGCGGCGCCCAGCTCACGCTCGCCGTCGGCGGCTTCGTCGCGGACATGTCGGGCGGTCGCGGCTACATCGCGCTCGCGATGGTCATCCTCGCCGGCTGGCGCCCACTCGTCGCGGCGCTCGCGTGCGCGGGCATCGCGTTCGCCGAGGCGTTCAACATCCAGCTGCAGGTCTCCGCCATCGGCATCCCCCACGAGCTCGCGCAGCTCGCGCCCTATGTGCTCACGCTCCTCGTGCTCGGCATCGCGGGCGGCAAGCGCGGCAAGCCGCCGCAGTCGCTGGGGAAGCTCTGATACGTTCGCGCGATGCGTCTCGCGCTCGTGCTCCTCGTCGCCGCAGCCTGCGGTTCCTCACCTGCGAAGCCCGCACCGCACGCCGCCGCGGCGCCGGCGTGCCTCGCCGACAGTCTCGGGAAGGTGCGCGATGTTCCGAAGATCGACGTCGCGTGCGAGGCCGACAACGCGTGCAAGGCGAGGTGCGAAGCCGGCGACCCGCACGGCTGCATGATGCACGCGCTGCGCATCCAGCAGGCGGGAGACTCAGAGCTCGCGCTCCCGCTGTTCGCGCGCGCCTGCAGGCTGGGCCTCGCGATCGGTTGCACGAACGTCGGAGCGTATCTGTGGCTCGGGCACCAGCCTGCATCGTCCGCCGATGTGGCATGCGCAATGCGGTTGTTCGAGCGCGCGTGCGATGTCCGCGAGTCGTTCGGCTGCGGGATGGTCGGCCGCATGCTCGCCGGTGGCGCGAAGACGCCCGAGCTCCAGGCAAGCGCACGCGCGCACTTCGACAAGACATGCACGGCGCTCGGCGGGGTCATCTGCCGGATGTACGCGTGGCATCTCGAGCTCGGCGACCTCGGCACCGCCGATCCGGCGACCGTCCACGCCCTGATGCAGCGCGCGTGCGACACCGGCGATACAGAGGCGTGCGGCGACCACGCCACCGTCGGCGAGACGTTCCACGAGTGACCACGACGAGCATCGTGGCGCGCTCCGTGTAACGCTAGGTCGATGAGGTGTGCACTCGTCGCGATGGTGCTGATCGGCTGCGGTGGTACGGACAAGAGCGGGGCGCCCCAGGCGAAGGCCGACCGCTCGACGGTCGAGAGCCGACAGACGGAGGCGTACGCGACGCCGACGCCGGGCCCGAACACCGGCGGCCCGAGCGCGCTGCCGACGCCGGGCCCGAACCCGACGCCGGGCCCGAATGCGACCCCGACGCCGAACGACAACCCGGGGCTGACGCCGAGCGCCGGCGCGGGAACCC
>JAYVLW010000220.1:0-3744 GCA_043759315.1 Myxococcales bacterium | reverse complement strand
GCAAAGGGGACGGTTTCAACTTACGCAACTTGCGATTCCGAAGGTCGCGAAACTCCATTGCCCGCATGCCGCAGGATCACGCAGCATGCATTGCCGACGAGGATTCGCACGGTTGCCGGTCGCAAGTTGTCTAAGTTGAAACCGTCCCCTTTCGGACACCGGCCTCTCGACGAGAGTTCACGCAGTTGCCGTACGCAAGTTGTCTAAGTTGAAACCGTCCCCTTTACCGGACAAGCTCGGGTGCGTGCGCGCCTTGGGCCTCGGCCTGCTCGTCGCCATCGGGGGAACTGCGCGCGCCGACGAGCTCGACGAGGCAAGACGGCTCGAAGCTGCACTCGACTACGAGCATGGGCTCGCGGCAGTCGAAGGCGTGATTGCCGCGGGCGGTGCGCGGGATCCGGAGCGGTTCGTCGAGCTGCAGCTGTTCGCCGGGCGACTGGCGGCGGGGCTCGACCGCGGCGCCGTGGCGGAGGAGCACTATCGGCGCGCGCTCGCGATCAGGCCGAACGCGACGTTGCCCGAGGGGACGTCGCCGAAGCTCGTCGCGCCACTCGATGCGGCGAGGCGGCGGGCGACAGCGTTGCGGATCTCGGTGATCGCCGTGGACGGTGCGGTGAGCTTCCTCGTGGACTCGGATGCCATCGGGCTCGTGCGCGGCATCGCACTCACCGTGACAGATGCTGGCGGCGCGCGGCGGGAGCTCGTCGATCGCGCCGCGCTGCGGATGCCGGTGCCGGTTGGTGCCAGGGCGATCGAGGTGGCGGCGCTCGATGCCAGCGGGAACGTCGTGTTCAAGGCGGTGCCGCCCGCGGCGAGCGAGATGGTGAAGCCGCTGCCGCGGATCAGGGACGAGGAGCCGAGCGTGCCCGCGCGGTGGACGACGTGGGCGATCGCGACGGGCGTGTTCGTCGGTGCCGGCGCGTTCTCCGCGTGGCGGTTCAACGTGGCGCAGCATGACTGGGATGCGCTCCGCGCCGAGCCGGACAGGCACGACTACTCGGCCCTCACCGCGCTCGAAGACCGCGGGAGACGCTGGGGACTGACGGCGAACATCGCGTTCGGCGTCGCCGCGGCCACGGGCATCACCGCGTTCGTCCTCTACTACCGCCAACGCCATGCCCGCGTGCTGGTCAGCGCGACGGGTGTAGGCGGCGAATTCTGACGCCGCGGATCAGCGCCCTGCGCGGCGACGGCGCCGCACCAGCGCGAACACGCCGATCGCGAGCGAGCCCGCGCTCGTACCGCCACCCCCTGCATCGAGTGAACAACCCGGTAGATCTTTCGCACCGCCGGTCGGATCGTCGTCACCACCCGGAGTGTTGCCACCACCACCACCAGCACCCGGCACGGTCACGGTCGCGTGCGCCGTGGCCGAGTTGCCCGCGGTATCCCGCGCGATCGCGACGAGTGCGTGCTCGCCGGGCGCGCTCGCATCCCACGTGAACTGATACGGGGCCTCGATATCCGCAGCGCCGACATCCGCACCGTCGACGGTGAGGCTCACGCTCGCGAGCGCGGTGTTGTCACTCGCCGCGACGACGATCGTCACCTGCCCGCTCACGGTGCCCCCATCCGACGGCGTCTGGATCGCCACCGTTGGCGCCGTCGTGTCGGTACCCGGTCCCGGTCCGCCGCCCATCAGGCCGAAGAACGTGGCCGCGCGCCGCGTCGCGCAGATGCCACGATCCTCGAAGTAGGAGCCCGCGGTCGCCGTACACGCACCGGATGGATCCGCACCGACGGCGGTCGCGTGGCCCATGCCGGTCACCTTGTACGCCTCGACGAGCACGGCCCCACTCGCCGACCGGTACGCGGTGCGCGTCGCGCTGCCGATGGTCTCGGTATCGTCCGCGACATCGTCGATGCCCTGCACGTTCGTCCACTGCTTGACCAGCTCGGTCTCGTTCGCCGGCACGACCGTGGAGTCCGTCGAGCCGTGCCAGATCTGCACCCGCGGATACGGCCCGGCGTGCGAGGTGCGCACGAGGTCCCCCCACTGCGCCGGTGTCTTCGTCACGCCCGGGCTCTGGCAGCTGTACGCCCCGCTCACCGAGGTCGCGCATCGATACGGCAGGCCCGACATGATCGCCGCGCCCGCGAATCGCTCCGGGTACGTCGCGATCATCACCGACGTGAACCCGGCGCCCGCCGAGAACCCCACGATGAAGACCTTGCTCGCATCACCGCCGTGCGCCGCGATCGACTTGTCGACCATCTGCATGATCGACGCGTTCTCCCCCTGCCCGCGCACGAGGTTCGCGGTGTCGCCATACTCCCCCGCCCAGTTGAAGCAGCGCACCGGGTTGTTCGCCGTCTGCTGCTCGGGGTAGACCACGGTGAACTTGTACTGGTCGGCGAGCTGGTTCCACCCCGCGCTCTCCATCGACGCCGCGGTCTGCGTGCAGCCGTGGAGCACGACCACGATGGGGCGCCCCGACGACAGCCCCGCAGGCACGTACTCGTACATCGCGAGCCCGCCGGGGTTGGTGCCAAAACCCGTCACCGTGGTGAGAGCCGCTCGGGCCGAGCGCGCGGAGCACAGCATGGCCGAGACGAGAACGAGCGAGCGGGCGATCTGCATGCGCGCACGTCTTACAAGGACCGTGCCCTCCGTGACCCTCAGCTCGATCGCGAGGATCGCTCGCGCGCTGTTGGCTCGTGCCTACAGGCGCGAGGCGGAGATCGTGGGCCGGCGCCTACGGAGCCCGAGCGCCGCGAGCGCGATCATCAGGCCCGCGCCGCCGGTCGCCGCGCAGCCGCTGTTGCCGCCGGTGCTCGCATCGTCGTCGCCACCGCCGCCGCTGCCACTGCCGCTGCCGCTACCACCGCTGCCGGTCAGGCCGAAGAACTCCGCGGTGCGCAGCGTCGAGCAGATCTTCACGTCGAGGAAGAACGCCGCGGTGGTCGCGGTACACGCGCCCTCGGGATCCGCGCCGACCGCGATGCCGTGGCCCATCCCCGTGATCTTGTACATCTCGACGACCGTCGTGCCGCCCTTCGTGTACGCGGTGCGGGTGGCCATGCCGATGGCTTCCGTGGCATCGGCGGTCTGATCCGCGCCGTGCACGTCGGTCCACTGCTTGACCAGCTCGTCGGCGTTGCCCGGCGCCACGGTGGTATCGGCCGAGCCATGCCAGATCTGAACGCGCGGGTACGTGCCCGCAAAGCCGGGATCCGCCGCGCGCACGAGGTCTCCCCACTGCGCCGGCGTCTTCGTCACGCCCGGGTTCTGACAACCGTACGCCTCGTTGACGCTTGTCGCGCACTTGTACGGCAATCCCGCCATGATCGAGCCCGCGGCGAACCGATCCGGGAACGTCGCGAGCATCACCGCCGTGAACGCCGCGCCGGCCGAAAGGCCGACGACGAACACGCGATCGCGATCGATCGCGTGCAGCGAGATCTCCTTGTCGATCATCGCCATGATCGACGCGTTCTCGCCCTGACCACGCGTCTGGTTCGCGAGGTCGCCGTACTCGCCGGCCCAGTTGAAGCAGCGCACCGGATTGTTCGCCGTCTGCTGCTCCGGGTAGAGCACGGCGAATCCATATTGGTCGGCGAGCTTGTCCCAGCCACCGGCCTGCATCGCCATCGCCGTCTGCGTGCAGCCGTGCAGCACCACGACGAGCGGGGCATTCGCAGCGAGCCCGTCGGGGATGTAGTCGTACGCCTTGAGCGCGCCGGGGTTCGCGCCGAAATCGACGACCGGCGACAACGTCGCCCCGTGGGCCACGCCCGCGGTGA